>NZ_DS989860.1:5623-137454 GCF_000155555.1 Coleofasciculus chthonoplastes PCC 7420 | reverse complement strand
GAGTTGAAGTATGGGAATCTCCACAAGCGATCGTCATTCCGGGTTGGGTTAATCCCTGTTCTGGAGCAATCACATGGACAATCCCCTGATTCCCCGATCCTATATTATAGAAGCGAATCCCATAATCCTTACAACTTTGCTCCAACACCTGCATCATCTCTTCGGCTAAGACATCCGCAAAAGGACGCGCCTGGTTTTCGGTGGGAACGATATGATCCACAGTCGCCACCGTGCGATCGGGATACAGCACCTTTAATCCCCTTTCCCGCAGCATCCCAAAGGCTTGGGGACTGGTGACTTCATGGATTAAGTGTAAACCAATAAAGAGTTGAGTTTGACCCGAAGGTAAAGTACCGACGGTGTGGGAGTCCCAAACTTTATCGAATAGTGTTTTCTCGCTCATCTGCAAAAGGTTGTTATAGGATTTAAGGATAATCACCAGTCAGCTATAGGATAGATGCTGGAGCTTTCTATTTTATCTAATTGTGGGGGTTTGGGGGAGCAATAAGACCCACGCCATAATTTTTAATTGGGCGTTGGGATACACTGGACTCCCCCAACATCAATGTGGTAAATTGACATCATCCTTCGATACATCTGCTCACAAAGCTAGTTGAAATTGCTGCACCGTGAGTTGATTCTCGAATTCGATAATCAACAACCAAGGCAAATCAAACTAACCAGTACCGCCGGGCTAGCGGGAATGGAAACTGCCTGTGCAGACGGTCTACCGGGGACTGAAATGTACTCGTTTCAGTCTAGGTAAGTGTCGAAATACCGCAAGGGAAAAACCAGGAAATCCAAGTTGTGAAGCTTGGAAGCCCACACCAAATCCAAGATTCTGGTGTGGGAGGATGTCACCGCGACTGTAGCATGAATCTGACCATTAAAAGAGCGATCGCATGGTTCTCCCCCATCAGCTGCCATAATCTTCGTCTAAATCCTTTATTTTAAGGGTTTCTAATTGTTGCAGCAAGCCCTACCTAGAATCAGACAGATATATTGGCTGGAACTTCCGGCATATTGGGGTAGGCACTTGATCATCAATAAACGCTTTGTGCAAATCAATTTTAGTATAAGTTGTTTCCCCACCCTTTATATGGACTGAGACAGTTCCTCCACAACAAGTGTTTTTTAACAAACCTTTAGCCGGAAGACGACTTAAATGGATAGGTTCAGAACTGGGCAGATTTTCAGCACATTGCTTGGATAGCTGAGTACACAAAATATGAGCTTCTGGAACCGATACACTTATTCCCTCGATAATTTCTTCACGAGGATTATTGAAACGATTGCGATCGATTGAAAAGATTATCAATCTAGGTTCAGTCAAATTACATAACTCTTGAGCAAATGCTTTGCCATCTGCACCACCCGGTTTTCCGCCATGATGAGGGAAGACAAGTATATCCGTGCTGATATCAGGTTCGTCCTGTAGCAGATTTTCCAATCCTATTTTGTCAATATCTGCCGCTAATATGGCGACTCGGTGAGAATTGTGAACTATGCCAATCACAACAGATATGGAATTGGAAGTCAATCGCCTCCCTTGTAAATCTCTTCCCCCAGCACCACCGAGTATTAACTCAGGTGTTGGAGCCAGAACTTGTATATCTACTTGACCAATGTTTAACGTTCGTGACTTGGTTGTAGTTAATTCCGTTGAAACTACCGTTCCAAAACGTTTTCTGGCATCTTTTAAGGCAATTCGTAAATCCTGCCAAATTTCACTCTTTTTAACGGCATCAGGATTTAAGTGAATATTATGTATCTTGAGAGTCTTATCTAATAGCAGATTGACAATACCTGCAATATGGTCTGCATCTGCATGAGAAATCAAAATATGGGAAATGTCTTGAATCGATCTATACTCAATAATTTCTCTTAATGTATTGCCATAGGGACAGTCAATAACAACCACACCCTCTGTATCTCGGAAAACAGCACAATTACCGTGACCAACATCTACAATAATAAGTTCAGGCAAGTCCATCATCGTCATCTGGCTCAGGTGCTAACTCAAATTTATCGAAATATAAATCATCAGCGTTATCAGCTCCAATATTAACGTGAGCAAATAGACGGACACCTTTTCTTAAGGCATCAGATTGAATAGTCTCAGGAATCAGTGAAGCTGGAAAACGGACAGCCTTATCGGGATTCCAACCAGGGATAATTGCATCGACAACAGGCTCATTAGATGCTTGATCAAGGTCAACAATTCTTACTAATGTTCTAGAAGGTTTTCGGCTAATCGGCAGATGACCACTAAGTTCTTGTTGACAAGCTTCAATTCCTTTTGTGATACTTGACGCATTTGCTTTGTCTCGACTTAACAATACAGGAATTTTTTGTCTCCATTTTCTAATGGAAAAAGAAGTGTCAATTTCCACAAACTGAGATATCAGTAATGATGGAAATTTCAGGTCATACAAGGTGGCAACTAATTCAGCACCCGAAAAATTAGCCAGTCCAGAATTAGTCAAGCGATTATCACAAATAGCACCTTGAGTATTCTCTAAAATAACTGATGCTAAATCATTGACGTTTGTAAAATGTCCCTTGACGACTAAAAAGGGTTCATACCCAGCGTCCTCTACTTCCCAGCCAGTTGCTTCTGCTAATTCTGCTTCATCATCAACTATCGCTATTTTCTGATTAGATTGAATAACTGTCATAACAGCTAACCTCCAACAAGTGGTAGTTTTATGATAAATTCTGCCCCACCTAATTCTCCCTGAGCAATTGCCTGCACTTTTCCTCCCAAGTCAGTAACTGAATCTTTGACTATAGTTAGTCCCAATCCTGTACCCTCTGGTTTAGTTGTTTGACCTGGTAACCAAATGTTATTTAAGTTGATATCTCTAATTCCTAGACCATTATCTAAAATTTTGATCTGTAAGTAAGTTTCGATAATTTCAGTAACGATCATTACCTGGCGTCCTTCTGTACGTGTTCCTTCTACATTAAAAGCATTGATGGTATTGGTCAAAAGATTCGTAATAATCGCTTCTAAGAGAGCCGTACTTCCGAGAATAAAATACTGATTATTAATACTACTTTTTACAACCTCTATTTTGCTGTCTTGAAGAAAAGGAGCAAATAGTTCAAGTATATCATCAATGACACGATAAACTTCCACACGACCCGTTTTACGCTTTTCTCGCTTTAATAAATGCAAAGGAAACCTGGAAAAACTCAGTAACGACTTGCTGACTTTATAAAGTATCTCTACTGGTTTTGCAAAAGATTTAAAATATATCTCTCCTGGTAATTCTTGACCTTTTTTTTCTATTCGTTTAGCGACTTTCTCGATTAACGTGACGGGTTTACCAGACTCATGAGCAAAAACGGCTGCTGTTGTTCCGGCTGTCGCCAGACTTCGATAGAGTTGAAGATCTTCCCGTAGTGCTTTTGTTTCACGCTCTTTTACCTCTTCGTACTGTTGAATTACCTTGCGTACTGTGTCACGAGATTGCTGTGGCACCGCTTTTTCAATAACACTTTCAATATTTCTTTTAGCAGAAATAACATCACGACTCGATTCTTGCTTAACTATTTGTCGTCTATTTTCAGTTTGTTTCAGCCTCTCTTTAGCCATCCAGTTCAATACATCAATGGCAAACCGCTTTAGCTCCAGAAAAGCTTCATTTTCTATAAACCCTAGTCGATCAGTCTTTTGATTTAGCAGATCATTGGGATCATTGACAATTATCCGACCAATAACGGTACTGGTTGAGGGACGTACCTCTGGATTTCTGGCTCGTGCATAATTTAAATTCAGCCAATCATCTCCTTGATCACCATAGGGTTTCACCCGCAAACCCCTGTGGTATAAATGAATATTACCCACTTCTGATAGCCATTTTCTAACCTGTCCGAAAGACGCTGTTTTTGTAGAGAAACTTTGAGGGTTTAGCAAAAATACCCATAATTCAAATTCTGCTGGTGCTGTTTTGTAAGGTTCTTGAGAAATATCACTATGTTTTGCTTGAAATAGCAATTCACCCTTCCAGTCGAATACGGAAGATTCTACGATTCCATCTCCATTAACTGACGACTTCAAATGATATTCAGCATCATCAAAATAAGATTCATTAACTTGTTTTTCAAGATCAGCAAATTCTGGAGCAATCAGCCTAGGGCGGAAAGCAATATCACTATCAAATGGATCTGCTAAAAATAAAAGTTCTCTGGCTAATCGTTTAACCTCTCGCCGACCAAACTTTATGTTTAAATTTTCAATTAAAATTTCCGTCCCTTGGGGCAAGTTAGCCATATCTTTTTGGACATCGAAGGAAATGTCTTCCACAACAGAGGCTTGCTCAAAATCTTGCCAATTAATCGTCAGAGAATACTCAACAGCGGGTTCATTTTTAGGTCGGGTTTTTAATTGTACTTTAGAACCTTGTCTCAACGCAGCTAATCGACCTAATCCTTTATCACCAACAGGTAGACGTCCCAGAGCAGTAGGTTCGCGGGCAGCTTTTTTTGACCGACCTAGCACAAACCATCCCTCACTAATAGCCGCGAGATCCATACCAATACCGTTATCTGAAATCAGGATTGAACCACCTGTGGTGTCAGTATTGATAAGCTCTACTGTACATTGGGTCGCATCAGCATCATAAGAATTCTTCACCAATTCGATAATTCCTTGGTCTGGATTAGGAATCAGTTCTTCACCTAATCTATTCAGGATATTGGGTGAAAACTTAAAATGCATGATTTTATCGCTGTAACTTGACAGCCAATCGCTCTGTTTAAGATTATACCTGAGTTCCATCGATGGGGTCGAGCCACGAACAAGTACACCCATAGAAGAGACGAATGTAGGGGCGCAAGGCTTGCGCCCTCACCCCCTCTCATCTTATGAGAAAGGCTATATACCTTCTATAAAAGAACGATCGCACTCCCACCGGAAATGCGATCGCTCTTTCTCAAGTCTACGCCCCATCAGGGACGCAGACTCTGGACACTCAAGACTTAGCCTTGTTGTTTTTCAACTTCAGCCACCATCAACAGTGTCTTCATCACCGAGTCAGGGTTCAAACTCATTGAGTCAATTCCCAACTCAACCAAGAACTTGGCAAACTCAGGATAGTCACTGGGCGCTTGACCGCAGATACCAATCTTACGACCATTCTTCTTCGCCTTCTCAATTACCATCCGTACCATTTCCTTAACCCCGTCATTGCGCTCATCAAAGATGTGAGCCACCAAACTGGAGTCGCGGTCAAGACCCAGAGTTAACTGAGTCAAGTCATTGGAACCAATGGAGAACCCATCAAACACTTCACTGAACTGATCCGCCAAGATCACGTTACTGGGAATCTCGCACATTACATAGACTTGCAGTCCATTTTCGCCACGCTTCAAGCCGTATTTCTCCATTTCTGCCAGCACCTTGCGCCCTTCCTCAGGGGTACGGCAGAAGGGAATCATGGGGATTACGTTAGTTAAGCCCATGTCATCCCGAACTCGCTTGATCGCTTGACACTCTAACCCATAGGCTTCGGCATAGTTTTCATCGTAGTAACGAGACGCACCACGCCAGCCAATCATCGGGTTTTCTTCCTTCGGCTCAAACTGTTGACCGCCGAGGAGGTTGGCATACTCATTACTCTTGAAGTCGGACATCCGTAACACAACTGGGTTGGGATAGAATGCCGCCGCAATCATTGCCACACCCCGCGCCAACTTGTCTACGAAGAAGTCAGCCTTGCGTTCGTAGAGGTAGGTCATTTTGTAGATTTCCCGCTTGACGGTGGCATCTTCGAGCTTATCGAAGTTCAGCAGTGCCAAGGGGTGCACCTTAATATGATTGGCGATGATGAACTCTAAGCGGGCTAATCCCACGCCATCGCAAGGAATCGCCGCCAAACCAAAGGCTTCTTCTGGGTTACCCACGTTCATCAAAATCTTGGTGCGGGTTGTGGGTAGGTTTTCCAGTTGGGTTTCTTGGACTTCAAAGGGTACAAGCCCTTCGTAAACCCGTCCTTCTTCCCCTTCAGAGCAGGAAACAGTGACCTCTTGTCCACTCTTAAGCACACCTGTAGCATCACCACAACCCACAATCGCGGGGATTCCCATCTCACGAGCAATAATTGCTGCGTGGCAGGTACGTCCACCTTGGTTGGTGACAATGGCTGATGCCCGTTTCATGATTGGTTCCCAGTCGGGGTCAGTCTTGTTGGTGACTAAGACTTCACCGGGTTCAAACTCATCAATCTTGTGGACATCCAGAATCACTTTGGCTTTGCCCTGACCAATCATTTCGCCAACGGCGCGACCGGTAACCGCCACCTCAGAGGTTCCTTTAAGCTGATAGCTCTTGAGGACGCTCTTGGATTTCTGGGATTGAACGGTTTCTGGACGAGCTTGGACGATGTACAAATCACCCGTTTCACCGTCTTTCGCCCACTCAATGTCCATAGGGGTGTAGACACCCCGGACTTCGGAGTAGTGGTCTTCAATAATACAACCCCAGCGAGCGAGTTGCAGAATTTCTTCGTCGTTGATGGCGTATTTGACTTGCTCAGGCTCTGACACGGATACGTTCTTGGTCAGTTTCGAACCACCGATGTCATAGATCATCTTGATTTCTTTGCTGCCCAAGCGCTTTTCGAGAATCGGGCGATACCCGTCCTTGAGCGTGGGTTTGAATACAAAGTATTCGTCGGGGTTGACAGCACCTTGGACAACGTTTTCGCCCAAACCATAGGCAGCGGTAACTAGGGCGGCATTCTTGAAGCCTGTTTCTGTGTCAATGGAGAACATGACACCGGAAGAGGCTAAGTCAGAGCGCACCATTTTCTGCACCCCAACTGACAGGGCGACATCAAAGTGATCAAACCCTTTGAGGGTGCGATAGGAGATGGCGCGGTCAGTGAAGATGGAGGCAAAGCAACGATGGCAAGCGTCTAAAACGTCCATGACACCGTAGACGTTCAGGTAAGTTTCTTGCTGACCTGCAAAGCTGGCATCAGGTAAGTCTTCAGCCGTAGCGGATGAACGGACGGCTACGTCAACAGCTTGGCTTTTCTCCTTGCACTCTTCTTGGTATTCCGGCTCAAACCGATCGCAAAACTCAGCGGTAACCCCATACCGTTCGCACAGCTTCAGGTAAGATTCCGCGATCGCCGTTCGCAGGTTTTCTGGGAACGGTGTATTGAGAATCAAAGACCGCGCTTGCTTACCCCGGACTCGCAGGTTATTCATATCCTCGACATCGAGGTCAGAAAACAGTTCGCGTAGCCTTTCTTCTAAACCGGCTTCCTTAATGAAGTAACGGTATGCATAAGCCGTCGTGGCGAATCCGGTGGGAACCCTGACGCCCTTAGCGGTCAGTTGTCGGATCATTTCGCCGAGGGAGGCGTTTTTACCACCCACCAAGGGAACATCGACAATTCCTACCTCTTCAAACCACAGAATGAGAGCTTCTTCTTTGGACGATTGAGATGTTGTTGGTTCAGTAGCTGCAACCATTAAGTATTTCCTCCTACTCTTGGTTTCAGTATTTCAGTTTACCGATACTCAGCCGAAAAAATTCCTTTAGGTAATATTTTCTTTAGGATTCGGCTGTTTTTTATAGAACCATACCTCACAATTAAATTCGTAGCGATTTACACATTTATTTTTGGCAACTCTGGCTACAGTCATAATCCTCGCCAATCTAACACTCTACTCAATTTTAGAGTTAAAGCATTCAGAGCTACTATCCTTTCCCATCCTTATAGTCGGGATAAATTTAATTGATGTTTATCAATCCTTTAGGTTTTGACTTAAGGCGTTGAATTCGGGAATAGATAGCTCAATCCACGCTTACTCAATCCACACCTTGTCGCGCTTTGGCGGGTTTGTAGCCTTGCAAACTTCTTCTGGCGTTCTCCTTGAATAATTACTTACTTATTAGGAGAGCGAGTAATTCAGTCACAGTCCTTTATTTCAGAACAGTTCTACCATAGCAGACTATTTAGAAATAGACAAGCCGTAATCCCTAATTTAAATCAGCACTAAAGCCACCTAACCCTAGGTATATTAACAACCTAGATATTGTTTATCAGGGAGGTAACCCCAATGATAGCTCTGCTGGTTATACATTGTTCCTTTAAATGTCTTCCATTTTTCAATGATCCCCAGATAGAAGTATCAAATATTGTCTATCTATCCGTAATAGGTTTGGGTTTATCGAAATAAAGTCACTATAATTAAACTAGGGAATTTATAGGCTCAGTCGAGCGGATTGTCTTCATCCAAACGTCCCTAAAACTTTTGAATAGTTAAATGGTACTGACCATTACCCTGCTAGACATGATAGCGCAATCCCAGAATCTGACAAGATCTAAATTAGGATTGTAAACTTATGTAAAACGAATACGCGCTATCAATCATGATTTCTCGTCGCACACTTGTGAGCCTTCTCTTGGCAAGCTGTCTGGCTTGCTTGACGTGGTTAAACGTCACTCCCGCCGCTTATGCTCTCGGCGGTAAACAACCACCCTTAAACGAGCCTGCACCAGAGTTTACGCTACCAACCAATAGTGGGGATGGGGAGGTATCACTCTCCGATTACCGAGGAAAATGGGTGGTCTTGTACTTTTATCCCAAGGATTTCACCTCAGGTTGCACCTTAGAGGCTCGTCGCTTTCAGCAAGATTTGCCCAAATATATAGAGAGAAATGCCCAAATTGTGGGAGTGAGTGCGGATGATGTGGACTCCCATGCCGATTTTTGTGACTCAGAGGGGTTGAAATTCCCCCTTTTAGCCGATACAGATGGGTCAGTGAGTAAGGCGTATGGGTCTTGGATGGGCTTTGTCTCCCTACGTCATACTTATCTCATTGATCCCGATGGTATCTTGCGGGAGATATTTCTCGGTGTTCGACCCGCGATTCACAGTACAGAGGTACTGGCACATTTAGATGAGTTGCGATCGGTGACATAAGCCAAAAGCACCTTTGTTAGAGACGCGCCATGGCGCGTCTCTACATAAATTCCTTCTTGCTCCCCTCTCCCCGGCGTGGGCTATGCATTACCCACATCTTTCTTAAACCTTGTGCGATCGCGTCACGATCTGGCTGGACTGAGCGGAGTTGTGCAGTCCAAGTCAGTACAGTTTGGGGTTTTGGGATGCGATCGCGTTTCGGGATGGAATAGGCAACATTCTTACATAAACACGTTTTAACCCAAAGGTTTGAGGAGAGGGCGACCCGATCAAATTAAATGGACGGGTGGTGTTAATTAGGCTAAGCGGGTCGCCCCTACAGGGATCTGGCAGGCGATCGCTCTTTTTAAAACGATATATTTTTTAATCCTTTAAACCCTCAATAACTGAGGCACAACAGGTCGTTCTCCTTGTTGAAACTTCTGCCAAGTCTCTCGTAAGAATGTCGGTGCAGGATGATGGGAATCATACACAACGATCGCGTTCGTGAGCATCCGTTTAGGATTCACCAAAATCCTCCCCCTGTGGTATAATGCGCTAGATGATCCGCCATCTATATTCATTGCCTCACTACACCCAATTGCTCGCATTACCTTCGCTTCTCGCCATAGGGGTAACGGTGCTAGAAACGTGACCAAGACTAATTTTTTGCCACTAGCTGGAAACCCGATCGCACAGCGATGTGCCACACCCATAACACGCGGATCAGTAAATCCTTCACTACGCGGCGCTAACCAGACTTTTCCCTTTCTCAGCAGTCTTGGACCCCCAGTCAGCGAAAACCAATGTTGACCCCAGTCTGGTTTTCCATCGACTCGCGCTGTCACTAATTCCGGTTGGTTTCCTACCCGCAATCCCAGCGTCGTGCCATAATTTTCCCAGGGACTGTATTTGAGAAAGGTTCCAGCGGATACCATATTTCCCATCAGCCGTTTTGGGTCTTTTTTGCTGAAAAATGTGCCACTGGCGACGACAGCCGCGTGATAGCGACGAACCATATTACCAAACGATTCTTCACCAATTGCCCCTTGATGATTTCCCAACGTGGAATTATTGGCTAAACCAATGGCGATAAACGTATCGGGGTTCGTCAAATCAATATGGGTTTGATACAGGGGAACACCGAGAATCGTACTGCGGCGAAAACTGACAGACTCGGCGGCGACTGGGGAAACAAGTCCCAATCCTTGGGCTAAAGCCGCACCACCTAAGACTAGAAATGAACGTCGAGTGAATTTTCGCTGAGGACTGGATAAATGTTGACGTGACATCGGTACAATTTCAATAGGACTAGCAGTTATAAACGCCAAATGGATTGGCTAGGTTTATGACTAGGTGGATTGCAACCTGGTAATTGATGATTCGTGATTGGAGAATGCTGATTACGGAAGAGGGAAGGTTTGTGTAGTCTGAGAACAGATTTTTCTCTTCCTCTAGCAACCTGATGAATTGGTTTGCTTCGCTGACAATAAATACTGGATTATAACGATTTAATCCGGACAATTGTTTTTAAGAATCGGGGTTGGAGGTAATTATGAGTCAAGCGGTTTCCCTAAACGAGTTGTGGGAGTCAACGCCACCCAGCGAGTCGGTTTTTCAACCCGATCAATTGGTGGGGCTTCCTGAGGCGGTACAACGCTATCTGAACCATGCGATCGCGCCAGGAACACCATTAGCCTCTGCGGTGCGACTGCGGATGCATGGTGAAATCAAACTCCGGGGTTGGCTTCCCTTCACTGCTGAACAAGTCATCTCTTGGCGTCGAGGTTTTATTTGGCGGGCGGCGGTACGGATGAATGGCTTACCGATATGGGGATCTGATCGGATGGTGGATGGCGTTGGCGGGATGCGGTGGAAACTGTTAGGGCTGTTTCCGGTGATGACGGCTTCGGGTGCAGATATTACGCGATCAACTGTGGGTCGAATGCTGGCAGAACTTGTCTGGTTACCGTCTGTTTTATGTCAACGTGATGTATCGTGGACGACACCGGATGCAGTTCATGCCCATGCTAGTTTAACGCTATTTGGCGAGAGTACCGATCTTATCCTCACAATTGATAATCAAGGGCAGTTGGAGAGTGTCAAGCTGAGGCGCTGGAACAATCCTGAAGGTGCTGAGTTTCATTATGTAGATTTCGGCGGCTTGGTGGAAGCAGAAGGGACGTTTGGCGGCTACACTATCCCCACTCGATTGTTGGTTGGATGGCACTTTGGTAGCGAACGTTTTGAGTCAGAAAAAGCATTTTTTAGAGCAACTATTGATCAGGCAATTTATCGTTGAATTCCTTGTCGGGGCAACCCGCTTGCATGAATTAACAATTCTATTCCTCTCAATTTGATAGTTAATTTTTGGGTAGGGGCGACCCGCTTGCACAAATGAACAAATCTATTCCGTTTAATTTTATCGGGTCGCCCTTGTCTGATGATTAGCGAGCAAGATGCAAAGCCTGCGGCATGGCTTCGCTAAACGCACTACAAAGATTTCGCTATTATTAAAATTACAATTTTGAGACGCTTAGATGATACCTTTTAGAGATGCGATCGCATCCCGTTCTATCAGTGGCTCAAACCCTTATCATGAAAGGATGCTAGCCAAAGGACTCAACGATTATGGCACAAGTTATTCAAGCGAGTGAATTAACCCTGCATGATGTGGAAGAAAAATTTAACCTGCAACAGGTTGAGGATGAGCAGTTTTTTGGTGAATGGCAGGGGGAATTACCAGAACTTACAGCGGCTCAAAAGGAATGGCTAGACCAAGTTAAGGCGGATTTTCTAGCACTAGAAAAATATCCCGTCCATGAAGAAATTGTCAAAATGGTTGTGTTGTCGCCGTTATTGTCCCTAGCTGGTTTATTTCGCTATCCCTTCCGTCCAGTGGCTGAGAAACAAGTGGAAATTGTGGTTGAGGAGAAGGATGAAGTGGTGCGGGGACGGATTGATGTTTTGGTGTTACATCAGCAATTGTGGGTGACGGTGATTGAGTCAAAAAGTAAGCGGTTTAGTTTGAGTGAAGCGTTACCGCAGGCGTTGTTTTATATGCTCAATAGTCCGAATCTTTTACAACCCACGTTTGGATTGGTGACAAATGGGAGTCATTTTATGTTTATTAAATTAATTCGGCAAGATATGCCACAATATGGTTTGTCCGATGAGTTGACACTGAGGCGGCGAGGGAATGAGTTGTATCAAGTGTTGGGGGTGTTGAAGCGGTGGCAACAAGAATTAATAAATAATAATTCATAATGTATAAAGCAACTCTATCTATTCATTATCAATACCGTCGCAGAGATGGCGATCGCTCTCACTCACATTTGGGTTAGTATTCAGATAGTCTCGTAGCCAATTGCAACCGTGCATCAAAAGATCCTCTAGAGACAAATTCCAGAGTTTTACCGTACCATCCTTACTAGCCGAAGCTATTATTTTACCATTTGGACTAAAGCTTACACTCTTAATTTCACCCTGATGTCCCTGAAAGGTGTGTACTAAATTACCAGTAACGCACCAGAGTTTCACTGTACTATCACTACTAGCCGAAGCAATCATTTTACCATCAGGGCTAAAACTGACACTATTAACCCAATCGCTATGTCCTTGAAAGGTGTGCAACACAGTCCCATCCAAACACCAAAGTTTTACTATTCCATCTGTATCAGCCGAAGCAATTATTTGACCGTCAGGACTGAAGCTTACACTTTTGATTCCACCTCGATGTCCCAGAAAGGTTTGTACTAGACTTCCATCCAAATGCCAAAGTTTTATAACTTGTTCACAGGCGGAGGCAATTATCTGACCATCAGGGCTAAAGCTTACACTTTTAACCCAATTACTATGTTGCTGCAAAGTTTGCACGACTGTGCCGTCTAAATGCCATAGTTTCACCGAAAGGTCATAGAGAGATGAGGAAGCAATTATGCTTCCATCAGGACTGAAGTTAACGCAACTGACTCCACCTCTATGTTCTTGAAAAGTTTGCACAACTGTCCCATCCAAATACCAAAGTTTCACTATACCTTTATCATCTGCTGAGGCAATCATTTGCCCATCAGGGCTGAAGCTGACACTATTAACCCAATCTTTATGTTCTTGAAAAGTTTGCACAACTGTCCCATCTAAATGCCAAAGTTTTACTGTATTATCATTGCTGGCTGAGGCGATTATTTTACCATTAGGGCTAAAGGTTATACTATTAATTCCATCGTTATGCCCCTGCAAGGTTTGAACTACTGTATTTTCTAAATACCAAAGTTTCACTACACCATCGTTGCTAGCTGAAGCAAGCCTCTGTCCATCTGGACTAAAGTTAACACTACGAATCCCATTATTATGTCCCTGGAAGGTTTGCACAACTTTGCCATCCAAACCCCAGAGTTTTACTGTGCTGTCTTTACTCGCTGAAGCTAATGTCTGACCATCAGGACTGAAGCTGACACAATAGACTTTATCGCTATGCTTTTGGAAAGTCCTCATAAGTTCGCCATCAATGTGCCAGAGTTTTACGGTATTATCCTCACTTGCGGAGGCAATTATTTGTCCATTTGGACTGAAGTTAACGCAGCTAACTCCACGGTTATGTCCCTGAAAGGTTTGCAATAGAGTACCATCTAAATACCAGAGTTTGATTGTATGGTCATGGCTAGCCGAAGCAATCATTTGACCATCAGGACTGAAGCTAACACAACTGACTCCACGGTTATGTCCCTGAAAGGTTTGAAATAGAGTACCATCCAAATGCCAAAGTGATACTATACCGTCGTAACTAGCTAAGGCAATCCTCTGACTATCGGGACTAAATCTCACACTATTAACGCCGTAACCACGCTCCTGGAATGTGTAAACTGAAGTCCCATCAATATGCCAAATTTTGGCGGTTCCTCCACTACTAGCTGAAGCAATCATCTGATTATTAGGACTGAAGCTTACACAATTGACTCCACGGTTATGTCCAGGCAAACTTTTTAATAAAATGCCATCTAAACTCCAAAGTTTTACTGTACTATCATCCCCAGCTGATGCAATTGTCTGACCATCAGGACTAAAGGTAACGCTATTGACTGCACCAAGATGACCATAAAAGCGATTACACTCTTTCACGGAGTAAATTGTTTGCCATAGTCTACCCAACGTTTGAATTTTTATTTCAGACGATACTTCTACGTCCTTCATTTTTTTACACGCCTTAACACTAGCTAATAATGCTCCTAGTTGATCATGAGATAACCATCGAGCTTCAGATAAAGCCGTTAAAGCTTCAATTTCAGCAATTTCTGCCCGTTGTCTTTCCTGCTTTTCTTTACGCAAAGCCTCTTCTTTCTCTTTTAACGCTTGTCTTAATTGAGCTTCAGTTAACTTTTGTTTCTCCCTTGCTTCTGCCAATTCCATCAACAATCCGAATTGTTGCTGCTTACGAATAAACTCAGCTAAATAATCATGAACTAATTGATAACGGTCATAAGGAGTTTCCGGCAACAAAAACACTAAACCCGAATCCACAAAAATCCTTAAGACCAAATCTAATTTACCCGCTTCCCTGGTTAAATCCGCTGCTAATCCCTCTAAATCCCGTTCCAATTCAGCGCGAGTCTTTAGCGGACGAGTCCCTTTTTCATCCGTCAGCAAATACAGCACTAATTCCGCCGCCTGCTTATTCTCAGCGCCACAATCTTCAACCACTTCCTCTAAATAGCGCTTAACTAATTCTTCTTTCGTTCCTAACTCCCGATACTCCGCTAACGTTTTAATATTGTCCGCCTGTAACTGCGCCCCCACAACTTGCAATTCAATCGGTAATATTTCCCCTGTTGTACCCGCCAAATCCTTAACCAGTTGGTCTATTAAAGCAGGTTCTAAATAAAAGCGCGATCGCGTGCTTAAATCTTCTATAATGGCTCTGGCATCGGCTGACGAAAAATTCCCTAATTCATACAACACATTCTTGCCGAGAATGTCATGACCAATCACACTCATGCTATCTAGGCGATTGCACTCTAACAAATAGTGCAAATAATCTTCCCGTAGTGACAGAATCACCTTCACGGATAAAATATTCAAACAGTCTGCCAAAAACCGCCAAAATAGTCGCCGTTCAGCCGCATTGGTATAAACAAAAAAGAATTCCTCAAACTGGTCAAAAATTAGCACTGTCCGCCGCTGACGCTGTTCATCCTTTCGTAACTGTTCCAGGAGTTTGGCATAAGGTGGATTGGGTTGAGACGTTATTGTTTTTTCCGACAGGTTATCGTCTAAACCTGGAGAATTGGGCGGGTTTTGTTGAGAGGTTGGTGGTTTTCCTGAAAGGTTATCGTCTAAATCCGCCCCTACTGGTTCATCGTCATTTAGTAACTGCTTTGCTAATTCCTCTATCCAATTCGTATAAACTCGGATTGCAATCGGAACATTCTTCTGAGTGCCAATAATGCTTTGCTTCAACGCTGGAACTAATCCCGCATTGACTAACGAACTTTTTCCGACACCAGAACGTCCATGAATAACAATTAACTTACAATCATTCCGTCCAATTCGTTCTAATAATCGTTCTAAATCTCGCTGTCGTCCAGAGGCGATAATTTCCGGCGCGACGGACTCTTGGTTATCTGTTTTGACTGAAATTTCTTGTTGATTTTTTAAGGAGAAAGAATTCAAAGCCTCTCTCCTTGCAGGAGAGAGGTTTGGCGAGAGGTTTTCCCGATCCCGTGACCAGTAAGAAGCATCTTCTCGGTGCGGTTGCAGTCGTCCCGCACCAATAAAAGCACGAATACCATATTGCTGTTCAATAGAACGCCGCTGTTGTTTTGTGGCAAACGCCGCTAAATATTGCCTGTTTTCAAAATAGAGATCTCGTAACTCTTCTAATATGCGAACGTAAACCAGCGGATGTCCAAAATCTCCTAATTCTCTCGCTTTAACTAAATGAGAAATCGCCCCTTGCTTATTGCCTAATTGTCGTTCAGCTTGAGCTAAAAATAGTAAATTTAATCCCTGAATCCAGCGCTTAGATTTTGGGAGTTGAGTGATAATCTCCTCCGCCTGCTGTGCGGCTTGACGCGCATCATCCCAGCGCTGTTTCTGTAAGGCGACTTCAGCTAAAAAGCTATAATCTTGAGCTAATTTACTGGTACTGCCATACTGTTGATGTAAAGGTAAAGCCTTTTTCGCTGCCTGTTCCAGTTCATCCCAGGCTTGCATCCGTTGCAGCACTCGTTCGAGTTGAGTAATGCATTTTGCTATTAAATCGGGGCGGTTTTCTTGGTCAAATATTTCTAGACATTCCTGTAAGTGAATCTTGGATGTTTGCCAGCTAATCGTCTGGTATTTTTTGCGGTCAGTTGTGCGATAGTGGTAGAGTCCAATATGAAATAAAACCAATCCAGCTTTTAATTTGGCATTAATCGGGGTGGATTGAATTTCGTTATCAAGTTCCCCGACTTTGGGGTCAATCGGGGCGAGTTTAGTGAGGTTATCGGTTTGATCCGATAAGTCATCAGTTAAACCTGCCCCTACCTGCTGCCAAAATGTTAAACTTTGCTGAAAATACTCTAATGCTTCGGGACTATCCCCACCATTTAACCCGCGAATAAACTGTAATCCCGCTTCAAGCTGGGGGTCTAAGTCTTGCACCCGATGGGGTAACTCTTTTAACGCCAAGTCAAGTTCTGAACGACTTAAGCACCCTTGATCTAAAACATCGGTTAACTTGTATAAGGATTGAGGTGAATTAACAGCTAACGCTGTCGTAAATAACGACTCGACATTCTGCTGGAGAACCGCAATTAACTCATCTGTGGGTATGGCGAATCGAGTGGTGGTTGTCCAACTCTCAAAATCGGGAGCAATTCTCAGAAACTTGACATGAACCGCGTCATTAATCCACAAAATAACTGGAAAAGGAAAATTTTTGCGAAACTCCTCCCGCACCTGATTGGTTGCCCTCAGCATATCATCTAAATTATCCACCGTAGCTAATCCAGATACCATCAAAGCAGCGGGCTTTTCCTGTCCTAATTGAGCGCAAATGGTCGAGTAAAGGGTTCGATCTGATTGTTTCAGGTGAATGACTCGAATATTCAGGGCGCATTGGTCTTGCACCTGCTGAATTAAACGGTCTTGCAAATACGCATAATTACAACGCGCTAGCATGATGTAAAATCGTCCTTCAGAGGCTTCAATTGCCCAGGTTAATTCCTCTAAGGCTTCTTGATTATCAATGGTACTCTCGTCTATATAGTTATCCATATTACATTTTATATAATGGAGGCTATTCTCTTAACCGTTTCCTTCTTGCTCCCCTCTCCCCTGGTGGGAGAGGGGCTGGGGGAGAGGGGTTAAGCTTAAGTTTACATGGATGATGGATGAAGCCCTTGCGCCCCTACCTCAAATATTATCCCTGCAACTCTTGAGCATCAACTAAAATCGGATTCACATCAAACCAAGACTCATCCTCATAATAATATTCAAACACCAGCCGACTGCGAATCAACAGTTCATAACCCTGATCATCACTCACCCATTTCCGTTGCTGCACTTGTCGCAATAACTCCCACTGATTATCCGATATTCTCAATGTCATTTCATTGCGATATTGTCGAACTAATTTGTCCAGTGTCGGGCGGGACAAGGGAAACGTCCGTTCCTTTTTAATCCAATCATTGAGTAACTTTAACAAATCGCGCACATGACCCCCACTCCGGTAGCAGAGATAGTCTAAGCTTTCCAAATTATCGAAGATTTCCGTACTATTTTCCAAACGTTCCTGTTCCGTTAAATCCGGAAATGCCCGCGCGAGAACCATCTGTCGCAGTAAACGGATTCCCGCTTGACAATCACTGCCATCTTTTAACTGTACCGGAACCATGGGTAAGATTTTCGGTCGTTCCGGAAACCGTTGCGTCAACACCCCATAATCATCGGAAAATTTCAGCGCCAAGGGCATGGTATAAACGAGATGACAGTGCAGCTTGGTTAAACATTCACTCTGATCCACAAACAAATAGTCCTGCTGTGGACGCCCCCAGGGTTTTGGGCTATTATCGATCCGATCCAGGTTATCGACAATCACAACTAACCCCTTTTTACCCTGCTGTTTCAGTTTGGCGATCGCAGGTTCGATCAGTTCCTGATTAATCACTTGCAAGAGTTGGGTTTTCTGGGGTCCGAGGTACTGATTCAGCCGCTGTCGCATCGTCGCATCACTTTTCGTCTTCGCGGTGATTTCGCCAATGCCAAACGCCAGGGACACCGTATCATTTTGAGAAACAACACCCACATCTCCCAGGTTAGGCACTCTAATTCTCACCCCCTGCACCTCGGCGTTTAACACCCTTGCAGCACCCTGTACCAGCGTCTGTAACCCCGTCAATTTACCGAGTTGAACCGTTGCCAAGCTTTGGGAAATCCGTCGTGCGATCGCCAATAGCACATCGCCAATATCCACATCCGCCATTTCCAAGTCTTCACTCGACTCAAAATAGACGACATGAAACCCATCTGCTTCTAATTCTGCCTTCAGTCGCAATAACTCTGTGGATTTGCCACAACCAATATGTCCGGTAAATAAGGCGCAGGTGGGTTCATCAGGGGAGAAAAAGGTAATATTATCCTTAAGTTCCTCAATAATCTTCCCCCCGCGTACCGGGGAAAAGTCGATATAAAATTTCTGGTCTTCCGGATTGTCTGCAACCAGCGTCCGGCTAGGGTTCGTTGCTTTAAAAAATGTCTGTAACTCTACCTTCATTTTCCCAGTTCCTTAGCATTTAAAGCATTATCCGATACCATAGCTTAGTTATGGGTCATTGGTCATTGGTCATTTGTCCTACTCAAGGGAGTGCCAAGCAAGCTACGTCTTTTGCCTACTCCCTTCTGTCTTGGAGGCTTCTGCCTTTATTGGTCTATTTGTCAGCAAAATGTTCACCTGCCTTGTCTCCACCGATAGTGTTAGTATTCAACCAAATAGTTCATGAGAACAAAAAATCCGACAACAATCGATAACAAATGTAAAAATACATCACGATTTAAGTTAGCCAAAAACAAGTTTTTGTCTTTAGAGTAATTTATCAGTATTTCAAAATATTCAGCTTGACAATGACCATAAAATCATGTATTGTTAATTATAAATTTATACATTTTTTTCTATGGAATATTTGAAGCACAACGAAATATACCTAGGTAAATCTGAGTGTAAAATGCTGGAAATTGAGCCAAATAGTGTGGCTCTGAGTTTTTGGTCACCTCCATACTTTGTAGGAAAAGATTACGAGAAGGAAGAGACGTTTGAGTCTTGGCAATCCTTACTACGCCAAGTCATTCACAATCATTATCAAATTCTAAAACCTGGTGGATTTTTAGTTATAAATATTGCTGACATTCTATGCTTCAAAGATAAATATATGCCAAGAATACAAGCCCTAAATATTTCTAATCAAAAATGTAAAGTTACGAGAGAGATGGTTTTAGAGGCTCGTCAAAAGCATCCTGATTATAATCGCTATGAACTCGCTAGCTTGCTGGGTTGTAGTGAGCAAACGATTGATAGGCGGTTGAATGGAAATAATATTCGTGGTGGAAAATACCAAGTGCAAACTAGAGTAAAACTCGTTGGCAATTATATTGAAAAATATGCGTATGAAGTAGGCATTTATTTGTATGATAAACGGGTTTGGGTTAAAGATCCCTCTTGGGTCAATAGTCAGTGGACGAGCAACACGCTTAAGGCAGTCAATGAATATGAAGATCTCTACATTTTCTGGAAGCCTGGAGAGTATGTCATTGATAGAAGAAAGCTATCGAAAGACGAGTGGAAAAGTTGGGGTTCAAGAGGACTTTGGTATATCAATAGTGTTAGAGTTAATGATGACCATGAAGCCAAATTCCCCGAGGAACTGGCAAGTCGGGTGATCCGTTTATTCAGTGAAGAAAACGACCTCATCTTAGATCCTTTTATGGGGAGTGGAACAACAGCCGTAGCTGCCATTAAACATAACCGCAACTATATTGGTATTGAAAAAGAAGCTAAATATGTAAAATTAGCCAAGAAGCGTATTAGAGAGCTATCTTCTTTTCAGTTAGAGCTAAATCTTGTTTAATTTAACAATCAATTTCTCTAAATCTCCAAGAATCTATTCTGCTGAGAATTTCAAAGCTTACTCGACAACGCCTTTTACGGGGATCTTTCTTCATTTCATCTTTACCCGGAAAAAATAAGTCAGGAAAATTCATTAAATAATGCGGTTGTTCGTGTAGCAAAAGACCATTAGGAACAGATGCAAAACTTATTCGACTCAAGGGCTGTCCTCCATCATCATTTCCTTCCAGAGATAGCATCCTGTAAACAGGCTTGACGATGATGATGACAACGGGAACAATTAAACCATCACTCAAAATATAAATTGGCGGAAGACTACAGTAAAACGGATGGTTAGCGCGTTTGCCAGTAGCCGTAATGATATCATTGCTAATGCCATCAGAAAACACCTCCCATCGCCCGCTTCCAGAAATTTGGTTATGTGACATGACAGCATGATCTTGATCATCTCTAGGTCCCACTGACTTAATCTCAAGAAATAGCCAGCACGAATTTGTCACGTCATTTGTGATTTGAGAAATTCTATAGTTTGATATGACTAACCTTAGATCAGATCCCGTGGGTAATCCTACATCAGAAATTTCAAAATTACATTCCAAAAGTCGAGGCAATTTGTCTCCAATGGTATGTTCTGCAACCTCAAGCCAGGGATATTGATCACCTATAGGTTGTCGTCCTCTTTCTTCAGGTGGATAATTCTGCCAAAAGGGATAAAGATAGCTAGCTTCATTGTAGTTGGCAATTATTTCAGCAAGATTTTGATGAACAGAGTTAAAAACTTCCTCAAGAACATATTTTTCAAGGTTAATTAACTGATTATAGTTTTGGATGAAGTAATTTCTTGCTGTCCTATAACTATTGTATTGAAATTGCCTAAACTGGTTAAACATCAGAGTTTTCTTTCAATAAATCAAGAGGTGAAACCCCTAAACTAACAGCTAGCTTTTCTAAAGTTTGTAGAGTAATGTTGCGTTCGCTACGCTCAATAGCACCGACATAGGTTCTATGCAAACCACACTTTCCTGCTAATTCTTCTTGAGAGATACCAATCTCTTGTCTTAACTTTCTCAAATTAGATGCAACAACTTGGTTAAGTCCCAAGAATCGTTTAACCATACATAATGGACAAATTATTTATCTGAATCACTTAACATTTCCGAAGCTTATCCAGATGCTACTTTTAAGTCTACAGACTATATATAGCATTAAAGTGTGGAAAGTCTCGCAATCAGCGAAAGTCGGGGCGGGTTTGGTCATATCTGGGTGCAACCGAAACGATCAGAGTGAAACTCGCCCCTACGCAATCCAAACTGGGATGAGAACCAAAAATCCTGCAACAATTGATAACAAGTGTAAAAATGGATCACGATCGCACTGATCAACCTCGTTATTTCTAGGATGGGTGAGTCTAACGTCCAAAATCCTACCAATCCATTCCTAGCCTTGAGTGAAACACCATGCCCAAATCTCCCAAATCCCTCAGCGGGAACCAAATCCGACAAAAGTTCCTAGACTTCTACGACAAACGGCAACACCAGGTTTTGCCGTCGGCTTCCTTAGTCCCGGATGATCCCACTGTGTTACTCACCATCGCCGGGATGTTACCCTTTAAGCCGATATTCCTGGGACAACGCCAGTCGGACTTTTCCCGCGCCACCACGTCGCAAAAATGTCTCCGCACCAATGATATTGAGAATGTGGGACGCACGGCGCGACACCATACTTTCTTTGAAATGCTGGGCAATTTTAGCTTTGGCGACTATTTTAAAGAACAAGCGATCGCGTGGGCATGGGAGTTATCTACGAACGTCTTTGAATTACCCCCAGAACGCCTGATTGTGAGTGTGTTTCGAGAGGATGACGAAGCCTTTGCCATCTGGCGGGATAAAATTGGTATCCCAGCCCATCGTATCCAGCGGATGGGCGAAGAAGATAACTTCTGGGCATCGGGTCCGACGGGTCCTTGTGGTCCCTGTTCAGAAATCTATTACGACTTCCACCCGGAAAAAGGGGACAAGGACATCGATTTAGAAGACGATACCCGGTTTATTGAGTACTATAACCTGGTGTTCATGCAATACAACCGGGATGCAGACGGGAATCTCACCCCCCTGCAAAATAAAAATATTGACACCGGGTTGGGATTAGAGAGGATGGCGCAAATCCTCCAGCAGGTTCCCAATAACTACGAAACGGATCTGATTTTCCCGATTATCAAGACGGCGGCTGAGATTGCTGAACTTGATTATGCCAAGAGTGACGAGAAAACCAAAGTCTCCCTGAAAGTGATTGGGGATCACATTCGCGCTGTAGTTCATCTGATTGCTGATGGAATTACCGCCTCGAATATTGGACGCGGCTATATCCTGCGCCGTTTAATCCGGCGAGTGGTGCGCCATGGGCGATTAATTGGCATTCAAGGGGAGTTTACCACCCAAGTCGCCGACACCGCGATCGCACTGGCTGAAGACACCTATCCGAATGTGCGGGAACGGAACGATGCGATTCAAGCCGAATTGCAACGCGAAGAATCGCAATTCCGCAAAACCCTCGCACGCGGCGAGAAGTTATTGGCAGATATTCTGGCGCAAAAGCCTGAGCAAATTTCCGGGAGGGATGCGTTTACTCTCTATGATACCCATGGTTTCCCCTTAGAATTAACCCAAGAAATTGCCGAAGAACATGGGTTAACGGTGGACATTGCTGGCTATGAAGCGGCGATGAAAGAACAGCAAGAAAACTCTCAAGCCGCCCACGAAACCGTTGACTTATTGGCACAAGGCAGTCTGGATGAAGTGACATCTGGAGTGGCGGCGACCGAATTTTTAGGATATACCGTACCTGCCACTACCGCCCAAGTGATGGCGCTAGTTGCAGAGGGCGAGTCGGTTGAATCAGCCCAGACGGGTACTGAGGTGCAAGTTGTTCTCGACCAAACCCCATTCTATGCCGAATCGGGGGGACAAATTGGCGATCGCGGTTATTTATCGGGCGATAATTTAGTAGTACGGATTGATGATGTCAAAAAAGAATCCGACTTCTTTGTCCATTTTGGTCGCGTGGAACGGGGAACCCTAAACTTAGGGGATACTGTTACCGCCCAAATTGACCGCGCCTGTCGCCGTCGCGCCCAAGCTAATCATACAGCGACTCATTTATTACAAGCGGCGCTGAAAAAGATTGTTGATCCGTCGATTTCCCAAGCGGGTTCTTTAGTGGCATTTGATCGGCTGCGGTTTGACTTCAATTGTTCCCGTTCCCTGACTTCAGAGGAATTAACCCAAATTGAGGATCAAATTAATACCTGGATAGCCGAAGCCCACGGCGCAGATGTGGCGATTATGCCCCTAACCGACGCCAAGGCAAAAGGTGCGATCGCCATGTTTGGGGAAAAGTATGCCGATGAGGTACGAGTGATTGATTTCCCCGGTGTTTCAATGGAACTCTGTGGCGGAACTCATGTGAATAACACCGCTGAAATTGGTGTGTTTAAAATTGTCGCTGAAACGGGCGTCGCGTCTGGGATTCGGCGCATTGAAGCCGTAGCGGGTCCTGCGGTATTGGATTATTTGAACCTGCGGGATAAAGTGGTCAAAGAATTAAGCGATCGCTTTAAAGTCAAACCTGAAGAAATCCCCGATCGAATTACCAATCTCCAGAACGAACTCAAAGCCTCTCAGAAAGAATTAGAAGCTGTAAAACAAGAATTGGCATTAGCCAAATCGGATCAGGTATTGAGTCAAGCGGAATCCGTGGGTGAGTTCAAGGTTTTAGTGGCAAATCTGGGAGACATTGAACCCGACGCCCTGAAAACCGCAGCGGAACGACTCCAGCAAAAACTGGGAGACAGTGCGGTTGTTTTAGGTTCGGTTCCCACAGAAGGAAAAGTTAGTTTAGTGGCGGCGTTTAGTGCCAAAATCTACAAAGACAAGCAACTACAAGCCGGTAAATTTATCGGTGGAATTGCCAAACTTTGCGGCGGTGGCGGTGGGGGACGCCCCAACTTAGCCCAAGCTGGGGGACGAGACGCCAGTAAGTTACCGGAAGCTTTGGATGCGGCAAAACGCCAGTTAATTGAACAGTTGCAGTAATCCTATCGGGTGGGCAATGCCCACCTCATACCAAGTTGCAGTCTCATGTAGAACTTTCTTTTTCTCCCTATCCCCACGTATTCTTGTAGCGTTTCTAGTTCGCTGTAGTCGGTGAATTTATCGCCTCGATCAAAAGCTTCAGTTTTATCTGAAAGTACCTCAATAATTAAGCAGGGGTAACGTTTAAAGTAGTCAAATTTGTAGTAACCGTTGTCTTTGGTTCTAATAGTGCCACATCAGAAACCCCTACCGTCCCTCGACAAAGGGGATAAGGGTCTGCCAAACTAGAAGATAATCTTGAGAATCTTCACTATGAATCGCCTGAGTAAAATCGCTTGGACAGGGGCAATTTTGGGCAGTATGGCGGGTTTAGTTTGGGTCGTCAACCTACCTTACCCAATGATCCGGCGTCCGGTAGCGCGGACTGCACCAATCTTATTATTACCCAGTTATATCCAGATGGATCATAACTATCGCCAAACCATTCGCAACGTTGAACAAGCCGATCAATTGATTAATAATTCAACCAGTGCCGCAGATTTCAGTTTAGGAGAAGAAAAAGTTAAGTTAGCCCAAACTCATCTTGACAAATTGCCGATTTGGTTCTTAGGCTATGAACCCAAATTTTACTGTAACTTATTTAGCTGTAGCTGGAAATTCACCCTTGATGAATTTGAAAGCGCTCGTACTAACGTCGCTCGTATGGAAGCCAAGGTATTCCAGGAGAAAAATGCTCAGATTGAACTAAAGAAAGCCGAAACTGCACTCAATCAAGCCAAACAGCAGTACCAGCAAGCCGCAACACTAACCGATAAACAAAATGCGATCGCATCGTGGCAAACTGCACTGGATCACATCGAGCAAATTCCCTCAGCTACCCTCGCCGGACAAACCGCTAAAACCAAGTTAATAGGGTATCAACGAGATTTTCAACAGGTTGTTGGCTTTGCGGCGGATAACCAGCGTACCGGTTCCCTGATTGGTGCGGCTCAAGAATTTGCTTTTGCGGCGGCTCAAGCGGCTCAAAATCCACCCCATACTGTCGCTGAATGGCAACAAATCCAGAAACTTTGGCAACAAGCGATCGCGCGATTGGAACAAATTCCTCTAGAGGATCAAGGTTATCTAGAAGCCCAAAAATTACTCGCTACCTATCAAACCAATTTAGGCGTTATCCAAACTCGCTCCTCGGCTGAGGCGGAATCAATGCAAGCCCTGGAAGAAGCTCAACGTCAAATTCAACGCTTACTTGCCAACACGCCTACTGATGCGACAATTGATCGGAATCTTACTATTAGTCAACTTCAGGGTATTATTAATCAACTCAATAAGGTACAATCAGGGACAACATCTTATTCAAAAGCTCAAGAGCTTTTGCGATCCGCTCAAACTAAACTTCAGCAACTTCAGCCGTAAAAACTCATTTGTCTTTTGTCAGGATTTGAGGCTAATGTACAAGTTTAACATTGTCACGTTAAACTGCCTTTGGTTGAAACCCAAAGCGCGAGTGGTTGGCAGGTGTCGGGGCTTATCCCAGTAAAATAATTGAATGAACCTTTAAAAATACAATCGCCTTGAAGCCAATTAAATTCTTACACCCTTTCCCCAAGCGACTCCTCGGATTCCTGCTTACGTTTCTCCTCCTCCTCATCCCCCTCCCCGCCTTCGCCGCCACTCCAGAACGTCAACCGTTAACCCTGGAACTCCTAGAAGAACGCCTAGAATCCCCGATTCAAAGCGAAGGCATTTCCACGATTGATCTGCGCCAGTTTGTTATTGATTTAACCAACGAGAATACAGACTTTCGGGATCAGTTTTACCAACACCTGCAAAGCAAGCTGACTCGTTCTCAAACCCCTCTCGCTTTAGACTTGAGTGAATCCTTGATTCAAGGAGAGTTTACGGCTAGCAAATTAGGCTTGCAAACCGCCCTCTCCCAAGCCACGTTGCCTTCCCTGTTAACTGACCAGGAACAAGAAAAATTAGCAAAAGATTCTCGCTTCATCACCGAATCCAGTGACCAAGTTCCCTCGGTTACAGTCTTTCGGGGGACTCTCAAGCTGAATCAAACTCGTCTAAGCGGTGCAATTAATTTCGCCAATACCTTCTTTCTGCAACGCTTAGAAGTCTCTGAGGCTGTGTTTATCCAGGAAGTCGATTGGTCAGGGAGTAGTTTTAGCCAATCTGTTGATTTTAGTAACACTACGTTTGGTCGAGATATTAACTTCAGCGGTGACACCTTCTTTGATAAGGCTGGGTTTACTCAGGTGGAGTTTAAAGGTATAGCCAATTTTAGTCGGTCTACGTTTCATGGGAATGGAAATTTTAGTCAGGCGGAATTTGTGCAGCTTGCCAATTTTACCGGAAGCCAATGGCTAGAAGATGCCGATTTTTCCCAAGTAATTTGGCGCGATCGCTGTTTGTTAAGTAAGAGTCGGTTTACTCAGTCGTTGTTACTCACCGAGGCGACGTGGGAAAAATCCACTAGCTTCCGGGGAAGTCAGTTCCAGCAACCGATTTTAATGCGGGATGCGAGTCTACTTGACCAAATGGATTTTAGTAATACCCGCTTTTCCCCTAATGCTTATGTTAAAGTCGCTGGGATGACCTTTGACTCCGACCAAGCTAAAATTTTTGGTGATGCGGGTCATGTGGGACAAATTCTATTCGTTCCCAAACTCGAAGGGAATGAAGATGTACTGCGGAATTTAGTCCGCAACTTTCGCGAACAAGAACAAATTCCCGATGCGAATTCCTTAGATTATCTCCGGGAACGATTACGACGAGAACAACTGTGGGGGCGTTTACTGGGTAGCATTCTCCAGTTAATGGGTCGCGAGGATATCACTGTGCGATCGCGCCATTGGCTAATTGATGCTCTGCACTGGGCGAAATTGAGTTTACTGCTACTATTAAGTGCCGATGGTACCAGTTTTGGCTTAGTGTTCGGCGTGGGAATGATTGCGATCGCGTATTTCGGATTGCTGTTTTGGTTGCTTGACCGTTGGCGGCGACGTTACCCTAAACCGATTCTACCCACCTCTATAGAAACAGTTTACATGGTGGGGAGTGGGGCGGCGGCTACTGTGGGCGGTGCGATCGCGATTTTTCAAACCAGTGAACAACCCTGGCTGACGCTATTGTGTTTGGCGGGACTTCTGTTTCCGATACCCCTATTGCTGGTGTGGCGACTGTATCGGCAAGGGCGTTATCATGATATGCTCAATGTCACCTATTTTGTTGAAGATGGGGGGATGCGGCAATTACGCCTCCTGATTGGACGCCTCCCGGTTATGCCTCGATTTGGCTTTTTCCGCGATCGTTATATGCCGATTCTTTGGGATCGTCGCTGGAATTGGCTGAATTATTATGACTTTAGTTTTAATAATTTACTCAAGTTTGGCTTTAATGATATTCGCTTGAGAGACGAACATATTCCCGGTATTATTAGTACATTGGCGTGGTATCAGTGGGGTTTGGGTCTTGCTTATATTGCCCTGTTATTATGGACACTTTCTCGTACTATTCCTGGGCTGAATTTATTGATTTATTTGAAATAATAACACTAATTTCAGCCCTTACATAAACGTAGCTTGCTTCTTTTCGGGAGCGAGTAAGCTGTTCGGCATTTAAACCGTAATGTCAATAATGGTGCAATCCTTGTAAGCTGTTCGGCATTTAAACCTTAATATCAATAACGGCGAAAGCCTTGTAGTAGTGCGTTAAGCGAAGCCATGCCGCAGGCTTTGCATCTTGCTCGCTACTAATACCCAATTTAAATGCATGACAGCTTATGACCAATGACCAATGACCAATGACCAATGACAAATATAAGATTATTTTTTTCGTTGTAAGCGTCTCACCAACTCATCAAACGGTTGCCAATTATCGTCGCGATCGATAGCTGCCCAAACCTCTTCAATAACAGGTCGTAGTAATGCGGTTTTCGGATTCTTCTCCTCTAACCGCTCAGCCATTTTCGCCAACTCATCCGTTGACAAATCCTGCAAAATATGATGATATAATTCGCGCCAAGTAGCTAACAACACTTGCTGTTCAGCCGACTGGCAAAACGAAACCTGCTCAAAAATTTGTGAGACATCATCGCGCCAACTCGGGTGAAACTGCTGGGTTAATTCGGTGAAAAAGGCATGATATCCTACCTGAGTTTCCTTTAACAACTCAATCGTCCTGCTCAATAACTCATTCCCTTGTGATTCATTCACTTGCTCAAATCCCAGCTTATTTAGCATTAACTGCCGATAAGCCTGATAATAGTGTTCCTCATAAGCCGCTAACCCAGCTTCCATATCAGCAACCGGAATCACCATGCCTAACGGTTGCTGCAACATTTCCAAATTCAACCGACAAATGCTCGGTTGATTGCCATAACAATAGCGTCCGTAATAGTCAAAATACGCCGCTGTAAACACAGGATTATAGGTGGGGATAAACGCATAAGGACCATAATCAAAACTTTCCCCCGTAATTGACATATTATCCGTATTTAAAACAGCATGACAAAAGCCTGCTGCCATCCATTGAGCCGCTAACTCTGCCACTCGTTTCACTAACTCGGCGTAAAATTGGCGATATTGCTCAACTCTATCCTGCTGTTGCAACAGATGCGGATAGTAATAATCAATGACATGATCAAGCAGCGTTTTAATTAAATCCCGACGCTTAAAATAGCGCAACCGTTCAAACGTGCCAAACCGGATATGAGAACGACTCATCCGTACCATCACCGATGAACGAGTGGGTGACGGTTCATCCCCTCGCCACAAATGTTCCCCGGTTTCAATCAAACTTAAACAGCGAGAGGTACGCACACCCAAACCATGCAACGCTTCCGCCGCCAGGACTTCCCGTACTCCACCTTTGAGAGTCAATCGACCATCCGCCCCCCTAGAATAGGGAGTTGTCCCAGAACCTTTCGTGCCAAAATCATACAGTTCGCCATCAGTTCCCCGCACCTGACCAAAGAGAAACCCGCGACCATCTCCCAATCTGGAATTATATTCGCCAAACTGATACCCGTGATAGCGCAAGGCTAAAAAGGGTCGTATGCCAACAAACTTACCAAACACCTGGATAAAATCCGCATCTGTCACCCTTTGCGGGTCTAACCCTAAAATTGGCAGCAGTTGGTCATTACGGAACCGCAGGTGATGACAGGGAAATTCGGCGGCGGCGACTTCATCAAAATAGTCATAGCCGAGGGATTCTAACGCTCTTTCGTATTCCAGGGAGAGAAACATATTGATATTGGTCATTGGTCATTGGTCATTGGTCATTTTTCTATACTAAATGCAGGAGAGTCTATTCATAAGAGTTCCCTGAAGCGAGGCTATGTGGAGAATCCAGCACATTGGCGGTATTCTAGTTACCGTGGATGTGATGAACGTCCTCTAATAACTGTTGAAACTAAATCCTGGAATGAACCATGCCTGATTCAATCATGTACCAAGAGGATGCTTATGTTGTTTTGGAAACGAATCAACCGGAGCAATTTCTCACACCTGAAGAGTTACTGGAAAAACTCAAAGCTATTTTATCAACACGGCAGGATAATTTACCCCGTGATTTACAGCATTTTTCCTCCGTGGAGGAGCAAGCCAAGTATTTAATGGAAACCTCCTGTGAATTGGATATGGAACCTGGAGAATATTTGCAATGGTATGTCGTGCGGCTAGAAAAGCCGTAGTGACCAAAGAACTCCCGACCTTAAACGTCTAGAGTTCATTTAAAATTGACTTTTTTAAATGAATCCCTAAAACACCCTCATTAATAGACGGGTTTGCTGTTTTAGGTCAATAAATACAGAAATTATTTGATTGTACAAAAGCCTTTTTCTACATCTGCATCTGCCCTGCTTCTATACCCTTTACTGGAATCTACCTATGGGTATATTTGGAAAATTACAGTTTTGTTTTAACTTAGAGAGAATGATTTAAGTTTGGGTAAGAACGATAATTTAGTCCATAAATCTTCTGAGTAAATCATCGGGAAACCCCTGTAAACCCGCACTATCTTACTGATCATGAATCAGTTAAACATCGCTCTAACCGCCATCGCCGCACTGGTTGTAGCTGTGGGGCTACTCTCTAAACCACTGCGGCGGATGTATTTTTCCGACTCGACGATTGCGCTGCTGTTGGGTATTCTGATGAGTCCACATATTCTGGGGTGGCTTGATATAACAGGCTGGTGGGGCAATCAAGAGCTTTTGATTGAGGAAGCCGCCCGTTTAACCCTTGCCATTGGTTTAATGGGTGTCGCCCTACGTATACCTAAAGGATATGTTCCCCGACACTGGAAGTCTTTAGTGGTAGTACTGGGGCTAGTCATGCCCCTGATGTGGTTGAGTAGTGGTTTACTGGTCTGGTGGTTATTGGGTCTGCCTTTTGGGGTAGCGATGTTAATTGGGGCAGTGATAACACCGACTGATCCGGTTGTCTCTACGGATATTGTTACGGGGGTCATTGCTGAGGAAAATATTCCTGGACGTTTACGTCACCTTATCTCCAGTGAATCAGGCTTGAATGATGGGTTAGCGTATCCGATAGTTTATCTGCCTATTCTACTCCTGACGCGATCGCCTGGAGTTGCTCTTTCCCATTGGGTGCTGCACACCCTACTTTGGGAAATCGGTGTCGCTATTTTGGTGGCTGTATTGTTGGGCTATACTGCGGGTCGATTATTAGTCTGGTCTGAAAAGAAGGGCTTAATTGAGAAAAAGTCGATTCTCGCTTATACAGTTGCCCTTTCACTTCTGGCATTGGGGGCAGCAAAGTTACTGGGTAGCGATGGTATTCTAGCCGTTTTTATAACCGGATTAGTCTTTGATGGACTCGTGAATACTCAGGAAAGAACTGAGGAAGAGGGTATCCAAGAAGCTGTGGATCGCTTCTTTACTCTACCCATTTTCCTGTTATTGGGTTTGGTCATGCCCTGGCAAGACTGGCTACAACTGGGCTGGAAAGGCTTACTGCTAGTGGTAGCCGTCTTGTTCTTGCGCCGCCTCCCCGCAATCCTGGCTCTCAGTCCTTTGATTAAGCGCCTGCACGGTGTCTCAGATCCTCTGTTCGTGGGTTGGTTTGGTCCCATTGGCGTTGCGGCTCTTTACTACTCTCATCTAGCGCTGCGCCTCACGGGTAATCACCAGGTTTGGGTAGTTAGTAGCTTGCTAATTTTTGCCTCTATCCTCGCCCATAGTATTAGTGCCACGCCTTTGAGCCAACTCTATGGCTTTAAACATCAGAATCGCCAAACCTCTGAGGCTCACTAAGTAGGGTCTGCTGAATAAGTGGTGAGGTGAGGGGGAGATGGGGGAGATGGGGAAGCCATGTAGAGACGTGCCATGGCACGTCTGGAAGGTGTTCCACAAGAACATACCAACGTTAAGGTGCAGCAATCAACGCCACATCAACCTGGTCTTCTTCAGGTTGGCTCAATTCAACTCGGATATTCGGACCAAAGAATTTTTCTATTTTTTCCCGCTTTTGTTCCCATGTTTCAAAGGGAATCAGCGGCGAGTAAAATTCCAGTACTAACGTGTAAGCACCATCCACTACAGTTTCTCGTAAACTATTGAGGTCTGGTCGTTCCTCATCGCTAGGTGAGAGACCCAAACTTTCCAGGGAGCTATCTAAATGAGCGTCTTGACCGTAACGATAACGCATCACATCTTGGCGAATTTGGTTTTGAATGGGAGTAGCTGTCTGCTGTCGCTGTTGTAACACGTCCGGTGGTGTGGGTTGACTTAAAGGTACAGGCTTGAGTTCGGCGGCTTTCAGGGCAAAACCACCCAGTAAGATGGGGACGCCGTAGAAAAATCCCACTAAATTTAAGGTCGCGTTCTCGGTGGCATAAGCTACAAAGCCGATGATGGTCAGTACTCCCCCAACCCACAATCCTACCGTTCCCAAGGAAATTTTACGTAACATCTTCATTTAACTATCTACACAACAATCACTTTAGCTTTATTATCGGGTCAAGGGGTGGCATGGGAAATGATCGGGTGCAGAACATCCACGTTTTAGCTCTTGGATCTTGTGGATCTTGCCTGAATTGCTCTAGGGGAGCAAAGGCAAAAGCGTCAACGTCGTATTGTCTTCGTTATACTAGGCAAATTCGCTCTCTCGTAGCGCGATCGCTGTGTCGGCAGAAGTCCAACCTTCTCTGTAGCATGGTATGTAAACAGTTTTTATAAGCCCAGTTTTGTTTAGTCTGCTGTTGTCTCTATTGCAGCATTTTTTAAAATGATTCAAGAAAAAAAGCAACAAGCATCCTCCAAAAACCACCGTTTTCGCGATCAGCTTGATTCGTTAAAGCGTGAGGATGAAACCCTAAATAATATTCTGGCTGTTGATGTTTGGGCGTTGGCAAAAACCATGGATGAATTTTATCCCGGCTTTTGGTCAGCGTTTATGAAAAATCGAGAAAAGGCATTAAAGCGATTTATTGCCGAAGTGATTAAAAATAAACCGACTAAATCCAAACGTCCTCCTTTCCTCAGCTAGGATACCCATTCAGTAAGTGAATCATCAACTGAAATCCTGGAAACTTATTCCTTGCTTATGGGAAGGATAAAACAACAGCATGTTAATATTTAGTTGTGGCAGATGTACTACCCAGGAAATCGATCTATTTTCTAGGTGTACCTCTCCACAGATCGTTGATATGCCTGGGTTGAGGAAACGCCTCACCTTATATCATTGTTGGTTTGCCAATGTAGAAAAATAGCGAAACTAAAGGATAGGAATTATGGACTCACAAGCGATGCGAGATCGCATAACTGTCATTGAGAGTAAGCGAGAGTTTCTCGTCAAACTGTTAGAGGAACCGAATTTAGGTACTCTGAGAATCGATGTTAATCAAGCCCTCGAAGAACTAGACGATTTAATTGAGGAATTTAAGCGAACATTTCCTGAATCAAGCAGTAATCTTTAACCAATTATTTGGATCGAAAAGCTACCTGTAATAATTATTGTCTGACTTGACTTACTCTTGTTAAAAAGTAGGCGAGCAAGATGCTCGCACTACTTTTTAAGATTGGAAGGAGTTGCTCAAATTAATAAGCATCCTGCAATTCATAGAAGTCAGGCGAGATATAATCCTTCCGCAGGGGCCAGCCTACCCAATCTTCCGGCATCAAAATCCGCTTCAAGTTGGGATGTCCTTCATAGACAATGCCGAACATATCGTAGGTTTCCCGTTCTTGCCAGTCAGCACTCTTCCAAATCCAATAGACAGATGGCACGCTGGGATTCTCTCGTGGTAGAAATACCTTCACCCGGACTTCTTCAGGTTGCTCAGCATCATCGCTGATCTTAATTAAATGGTAGAAGCTGACCAACTCTTCGCCAGGACCGACATCATAACCCCCTTGACATTGCAGGTAGTTAAACCCATAAGCATACAGAGCCGTGGCAACGGGAATCAAGACCTCTGGTTGTACCTTAATCACCTCAATTCCCAGGTGATCCGGTTCCATTAACTCGGTTTCAAACCCGTTTTCCTTCAGCCAGCCGTGGACTTCTCCTGTCTCAGCGAGTGGGGATTCTTCCGTATTTTCTTGGGTCTGTTCTTTGGACTCTTCTTCAGCCACGATTGACCTCCTGCTGTTGAGAAGACTTCAGTGCGGGGGGAACCGGCATTCCCATCGCTTCGGTTAACTCCTTCGGTGGAGTGTGGCGATTTTCAGACCGCAAGTATTGACCTGTGAGAATATCGGGTACAACCTTCATGCTATGAGTGGTGCTGTAATAGCGGTGGGTTGGACTCAGAGTTGCCCGTTCCTGGATAGACTCATTTGCCACCTTCTTGCGAAGTTTAACGATCGCATCCATAATCGCTTCGGGACGGGGTGGACAACCAGGAATGTAAACATCCACGGGAATCAACTTATCCACACCCCGCACGGCGGTTGGTGAATCGACGCTGAACATCCCCCCAGTAATCGTACAAGCCCCCATCGCCATCACATATTTAGGTTCTGGCATTTGCTCATACAGACGTACTAGCGCTGGTGTCATTTTCATCGTGATCGTGCCAGCAGTAATAATCAAATCCGCTTGTCGGGGACTACAACGGGGCACCAATCCAAATCGGTCAAAGTCGAACCGAGACCCAATCATCGCCGCAAATTCAATGAAACAGCAGGCGGTGCCATACATCATGGGCCACAGGCTGGAAAGCCTAGCCCAGTTGTAGAGATCGTCTACTGTCGTCAAAATCACGTTTTCTGAGAGGTTTTGCGTCACCTGAGGACGACTGATGGGATTAATAATTTTCTCTTTGGGTTGCTGCTGTTGGGAAGCAGCGTTTGCTGTATCTGTATTCATGACCATTCCAAAGCTCCTTTGCGCCAAGCGTAAACGAGAGCAACGACAAGAATTGCAATAAAGATGAGTGCTTCGATAAACGCTAGTAGTCCTAGCTGATTGAAGGCGACTGCCCAAGGATAGAGAAACACGGTCTCTACATCGAAAATCACGAAGACTAGGGCAAACATATAGTACCGGATATTGAACTGAATCCAAGCGCCCCCAATCGGTTCCATGCCAGATTCATAAGTCGTCCGGCGTTCGGGGGAGCGGATGCTGGGTCGCAGCAGCTTTGAGGCTGCCAGCGCTAGGACGGGGACTAAACTGCTTGCCAGTAAGAACCCTAGGAAATATTCGTAGCCGCTAAGAACAAACACAATAGGTAAGTGTCCCTAAATCTTGTCGTTATTACTTCTTTACATTCTTTTACCCATTATAAGGGTCGTGGGTTGTCTGCAAATTGAAGTCGGTCAAGTTTTTCCGAGACGATGAGATTTCCGCGATCGCGTTTATGGTGTGTATAGATTAACCACCTATCAATGTGATCGCCTGTTTGGTTGGCACTTCGACAGTGTAGGCTTACCTGGTTATAATTGACAAGCTATGACTGAGCTACCGATGTTTGACGAGTTCCTACACGCCTTTTTTGGTATATTCCAAAAGAGCTTCAAAAGAGAAGCTGATTTTTTGAGCTACATAAATCGCCCAGATGCTCAACGCAGAGGAGATGAAGCCTCTATTGTGGACAACGCTATTATCAGTCCTTTGCTTGAGTTACTGGGTTTTGCACCAGGGGAGCAAGCTTATAACCAGCAGAAACAAAGTAGTCGTCCTGATTTTGCTCCAAGCGATCCGGTGTACAGCACTTGTTTTATTGTGGAGGACAAAAATACATCGCTGACGCTGACCCTGGATCTGAATGATCCGAACAGTCATCTATCGCAGTTACGGGGTTATATACGTGGGTTGCGGTTCGGATGGCTGACAAATGGTAGACAGTTTATGGTTTGGGAATTTTCCAATCCAAGTCAGCCTAGATGCATTGTTGATTTGGATCTTCCCACTGCGATTCGGGAATGGAATCAGGGAGGAGCCGCAAGCCTTGCTGATAATACGACAAGAGCATTACGAGATGTATTTGATCTGTTCGGTAAAGAAGCATTTACCAGTCTGGATCGGTTAAAGGATGAACTGGCGATCGATCTGGAGGAGTGGCAGCAACGGGCGTTACCCCTTGGCAATGGTGGTGGGAATGAGCCGATTTTGGTGGAGTCGTTGCAGTCGTTGGTGGAGGAGCTTAAGGGGGATGCGCGGCGATCGCTGAATCATCACCTAACCTTACATGATGAATACCTGAATAAAGCTAATCGACTGACGGATGATGCTATTGAATCAGCGACACAACAGATTCAACAGTTGCAGGAACGGGTGTTGTCTAGTTTAGCGGGTATTCAAAGCTTGGTAGGTCTGAGTGCAGAGGAGCAAGCCGCGATTCAAGCAATGCTGATGCGGCTCGAACAGGATGCCAGGGCATTTATCAGCCCCAAGGAGTTGTTTGATCAGGTGCTTGGGGTGCTAAATCAGGCATTTCAGCGTAAACACGCGGATAAAGCCAAACCGCCAAAAACTCCATCGTCTTTAGAAAAGGATTATACACCGCTCCATGATGTGTTAGTTTCCTATGCCAATATGGTCTTTGGTTGGCATCAGCGACAGGCAACTCTGCGCCAAACCTATCAAGCAAATATTCGTGTATTTGATGATTACACGGTTTGGACGGCTTTGGTGCAAGAAACCATGCTTGGTGGATTGAGTGAAGACCAACGACGAGATTAGTTTGCATTGCAGGCGGCGTATGTGGTGTTTATCAGGCTGCTGTTAATTCGAGTTTGTGAAGATAAGGAACTGTTTCAAGGCGAGGATCGGGTTGCCCATCGGTTTGTGTCAGATGGGGGGATGAAGCAATGGCAGGAAACGATTAAACGCTATTGGATCTTTGCGACAGGCAATCCTTACAGTCCGTTGCTGGATATGGCGTATAACAACGCCCAAAATATTTATGCTCACTTTTTTACTGGACGGGAACTGTTTAACTGGTATCAGTTGAATGAGCAACAGTTGATTATGACACTGTACCAACTCAGCCGCTTTAACTTTGCTGGGGTGGATTCGGACATTGTCGGGACGGTCTACAACACTTATGTCAGCCGCAAAGAGAAGAAGGAAAAAGGACAATATTACACGCCTCCCGAAATTGTCAATTACATTCTGGATGAGGTGGGGTATGTATCGGGTGCAGGCATTATTGGCAAAAACAAACGCTTGATTGATCCAGCGTGTGGCAGTGGTTCGTTTTTGGTGGCGGCAGCAAAACGGTTAGTGTCGGCTTACAAAAATAATACAGATCAGATTGATGATCCAGTCACAGTATTGGAACGGGTACAAGCCAATTTGTTTGGCTTTGACCTGAATCCATTTGCTTGTTATCTAGCAGAGGTAAATTTGCTAATTCAAGTCCTGGATCTGGTGAAACTGGCATATAAAAAGCAGCAGCATCAACCAATCAAACGTTTTCATATTTACAATGTAGATGCTCTGGCTCGTCCGGCTGGAACTTATCGCTTTGCGTTGTTTAATACGCTGATTGCAGAGGAAAGCGACCAAGTAGACCAGATTAAAAGCCGTTCTCCTAATACATCCTATGCCAATGGATTTGCGTTTGTAGTTGCCAATCCCCCCTATGGGGCAAAGCTGAGTGATGCCTACAAAAATACTCTTCGGGCTGATTATGCTGATGTATTTTACGGTAAACCTGATACTTATATCTTCTTCTTAAAGCTTGGAACAGAATTGCTTGCCAAGAATGGAAGTTTTGGCTTTATCACGCCCAACACCTATCTTATGGGTATAAATAGTGCTGCCTTACGGAGAGAACTACTGAACGTAGGAGGAATTTATCAAATTGTAGATTTGCCTCAAGGAATTTGGGCGGATGCAAATGTAGATTGTGTACTCTTGTTTCTAAATGAGGAAGATGATGAGAAATCTCGTAGAAATCAAAAAGTGCAGATCAACCTATTAGGCATACGTGATACTTTGGACAAACTTACAACGAGAGATTGGGCTGAAGTATTGACACAGCCACAAACACGCTGGATGGATGATTCTAAGTACGAATTTGATATCCGCTATGATTTATTGATGCAAAAAGTTGATCGCATCCTCGCCAAAAACACCCAACTCAACCAACTGCGAGAACAGGGTTACACCATCAAACGCCAACGGGACGGTAACACCCTGATCGCAATTCCCTATGATCGCCTCTTGAGCGAAATTCAACAGCAAAACCCCAACTTTTCAACCCTGAATTTTTTTGATGCCAGAGCCGCACAGTTGTTTAGCATTCCCGAAAAGTGCAACCTGCAAGAAACCATCAGCAGTAACGTCTTTATTCCACCCAAATATCCAACCAGTGTAGTGTTGCGTAACAATAAACTCTGGTTTGAAATCCCGGATGAGAATATCCGTCGCTATCTGTTGGGCTACCTAAAAGTTCCTCAATGGCAGGGTAAAACCTGGGACGAGATCAAAAACCAAGCACAGATTCCAGAAGAAGAAAGTGACCTCAACGCTTTCTTTGCTTGGGAAGACCAAAAACGCCAAACTATTCAAACCCTACTGGATGAAGTTGACCAAATTGACGCAGAAATTGACGAAAAAGTTCTGAATCTCTACGACATCACCGATCCAACAGACCGACAGCGCATCTTGGAGAGTGGAGCAAAAACTGATGAGGAAGCTGAGACAACGGATACAACTGAACCAGAGGAAGAATAACCCAGTAGGAGGGCGAGTTATAGCAACCGCCATAGCGGTTAGGATACATCATTTATGTAGAGACGCGCCATGGCGCGTCTCTACAATGGTGCCGGAAGTCTTAATCGATGTGTTTACTGCTATAGATGATTCACACCAATTGGTTATAAGCAAGATAAGCCCAAATCACCTGACTATTCACTGAGGGACAGACAATATTCGTTCCGGCTAAACCCGCTAACGTATTCTGGGAGTCAAACGCCTGAGAGACTAAAGCCGCCGTTTCCAGATAGGGGCGTTGGTTTTCACCCACCCATTGAGTAAACAGGAACACCAACGGACTCAACGCATTATCAGGCTGGGAACGGGCAACCTGAACCAGCTTGTCTTGCCAGGTAGAATAATCCATCCATTCAATCGGATGACCAATAGCCCGAATTTCGTCCACCAGTTGCCGTAAGGATACCATCTCCGGACTGACCAAGTGAAACGCTTGACCAAATAAATCCGGTTGCTGGGACAGATGGACAATAGATTGGGACACATAGTCTACAGGAGTCAAGCTGAGATTTAAATCCAACTCCGGCGCACTCCCCAATTGAATCAACCCTTTAATTAATCGGTCAATTAGATCCCCCTGTTGAGACGCCCCGGTTTGGCTATGTCCGGTAATCATACCCGGTCGGTAAATCGACGCCGGAATCCCCCGTGCGTGTGCCTGTTTAACTAACTTCTCACCCACCCATTTACTTTGAGCATAACCGTCAGACAGGTCATCCCCTGACTCCAACTCATCCTGTTCTAAAATCACCGACATCTGAGCATAGCGCGGCGATTGAAACACATCCAGCGTCGAGACAAAGTGAACGGGTTTGACCTTGGTTTTACTGGCTAATTTGAGAATTTCCTGAGTCCCCAGGACATTAGCCGATCGCAAGGCGCTGTAGGGATAAATTAAGTTGACAAATGCCCCATTATGATAGATACAGTCAATTTCGTGGGTTAACGCTTCGTACTGCGACTCTGATAGTCCCAACCTCGGTTGAGCTAAATCACCCAACACCGGGACAATTCGCGACTCCAACTTATCTGATGAAAGTAAATAACGGTTGAAACTCGCGGCAATTTTTTGCTGTCCCGCCTCCAGCGTTTTGGCACGGACTAAGCAATAGACGGTAGCATTCGTATGCTGGAGTAATTCCCGCAATAAAAACGCGCCGAGAAAACCTGACGCGCCTGTGATCAAAATCTTTTCCGGTGCCGTGTCCGGTTGACGATAAGGCTTTTCTGGATAAATCGTCTCATCCAAAACCGCATCGTTGACTAAATTCGTGACCGCGATTGTACCCGTCACCGTTGTCCCATCCCCTTCAGGGTGAGACGGATCAACCTCAGTCTTAGCGGTAATCGTTTGAGCTAGTTCCGCCACTGTAGGTGCTTCAAATAGAGCAAACAACGGTAACTCCACCTGGAATTGTTCTCGCACTTGCGATAACAGTTGCGCCGTCAGCAGCGAATGTCCCCCTAGTTCAAAGAAGTTGTCATACACACCGACGCGCTCAACATCTAATACAGTTGCCCAGATTTGGGCTAACTCCTGTTCAACGGGTGTGCGCGGTGCGACAAACGTATCCTGAGCTACCTGTTGCGCTTGGTTGGGGTCAGGTAACGCTTTGCGATCGACTTTACGGTTGGGTGTTAGGGGCAGGCTATCCAGTAGCACAAAGGTGGAGGGCACCATATAAGTAGGTAACTTATCACTCAGGAACGATCGCAACTGTGCCAGCGACAATCCTTGAGTTTTGACGATATGCTCAAGGCTTTGATAGATTTGCTCCTGCTGGGTAGCTGTCGTCTCAAAAATCACCCCAGCATTTTCCTCAGCGTGCCAAGCTACAGTGCCTTGCAGCCACAAGAGATTGTCCACTCCTGGCAGTTTTACCCGCAAAAGTACGGGTTGGTTGTTGTGCCAAAATGTAGGAGTCAGCGCCTTTAAGCTAATCCCGTTGCGGCTGAAGTTTTGCGTGATTATTTCCACTTGTTGACCCGATTCAAATTCCGCCATACCTTTTATCTGGAGGGGAATACGGGGTTCTGTCCGCAAATTACCTAAGCTGCGATGGAGTTTCGCCTTCTGGCTGGTTGTGGTATCAAACTTGACGCCAACATAGTCTTCAAACTGCCAAACAATATCACCTTGCAACCATAACGGGGTTTCGCCGCCGGGTAATTGTAATCGGAGTAATAGGCGTTGATCGATTTGCCAAGGATTAGCCGTTGTTGCCTTTAAGCAAATCCCCTCTTGGCTGATATTTTGCGTCATTACTGGGACTTTTTCTCCGGACTCCAATTCCGCCAGACAATTAATTGTTAGGGGAGTGCGGGGTTCTTGGCGGCGCAAGTCATGAACGACTAATCCTTGGGTTTGAGCGATGTGCTTGATACTCTGACGTAAACCTGTCCGTTGGCTGGAGGTGGTGTCTAGGCAAACATCGACCCATTCCAGGGCTTTTGTAGCGATGGTTCCGGTGAGTTGAAGTGCATCGGAGACACCCGGAAACTGACAGCGCAGCGTCAAGGATTGACCGTTTCGCCAGGAGGTGGGAGCATGAAGCAAACGAATACTATTGACTGAGAAATTGCTGGTGGTTAATTCAATTTCTGGATTCCCCTCACACGCCACCCAACACGTTGTTTCTAGGGGAACATTTTCAACGTCTAAGTCACTGACGAGATAGGCAACTAAGCGCTTTTCGCCCGAACTATCATCACGGGCGACAACCACCGCGTCTCGGATACCCGGATGTTGATAGAGGGCGGATTCAATCTCACCCAGTTCAATCCGAAAGCCGCGAATTTTGACTTGGTGATCCAAGCGTCCTAAGCATTCCAGAGTCCCATCGGGTAAGTATCGGGCTAAGTCTCCGGTGCGATAGAGACGGGCACCGGGTTCTGGACTAAAGGGATCGGGAATAAATCGTTCATCAGTTAAGTCAGGTCGGTTAAGATAGCCTCGTGCTAAACCAACGCCACCAATTAGTAATTCTCCCGGTTCTTCTACGGGGACAAATTTAATCGGGTCTGATGAGTTTTGCTCAGGATGAGCTAGATAAATTTGGGTATTGGCAATGGGGCGACCGATGGGAATAGTCTTGTCCGCCGATTCTACCTGATGCACGGCTGACCAGATTGTGGTTTCCGTCGGTCCGTACATATTCCACAGGGAAGCACTGCGTTCTAAGAGTTGACGCGCCAATTCGCGGGACATGGGTTCCCCCCCACAGAGAATTTTAAGCTGGGGATTTCCCTGCCACCCTGCGGCTAATAACATCCGCCAAGTGGCGGGGGTGGCTTGCATGACGGTAGCCCCGGATTCTTGCAAAACCGGGATTAACTGAGTTGCATCAGCGGCGACATCTCGCGTTACTAAGACAATATCTGCGCTAACAATTAAGGGTAAATACAGTTCCAATGCGGCAATGTCGAAGCAGATGGTGGTGACAGCCAGCAAGGTGTCGTTGGGGGTGAGTCCGGGGGCGACACTCATTGAGGTGAGGAAATTTACTACCCCACGATGCAGCACTTGGACGCCTTTGGGTTTCCCGGTTGAGCCGGAGGTATAGATGGTGTAGGCTAAATGGTCGGGGGTGACGCCACTGTCTAAATTCTCTGGACTATGTTTGGTAATGGTCTGTCGATCGCTATCTAAGCAAACCACTTGGGCTTGGGTGTCGGGTAATCTTATCAGTTGGTCTTGTTCGGTGACGAGAACGGTGACTTGGGAATCCTCAATCATCAGGGCTAATCGTTCTTGAGGATAGGCGGGATCGAGGGGAACATAAGCACCTCCAGCTTTGAGAATCCCCAATAAACCAACGACCATATCGAGCGATCGCTCTAGACATATCCCCACCAGTACATCGGGTCTAACCTGTAGCGTTTGTAAGTAGTGGGCAACCTGGTTCGCGCGGCGGTTCAACTCCCGATAGGTTAGGGTTTGCCCGTCAAACCGTATCGCGATTTTGTCCGGTGTGCGACGCTCTGCTTGTTCAATTAACTGATGAATACAGTAATCGGCGGGATAGTAGGTTTGAGTTTGGTTTAACTGTTCAAGTCGCTGCTGTAATTCACGTTTTTTGCTTGTATCAGGAACACCGTGGAATTGCTCAATTTCTAATGATGATTGAAAGGAACGCTCTATCATAATTTCCCCTTGAAACAGGTTTACAGTGGTCTTTTTTGAGGGGTAATTCGGTGATACACCACTAAAAATCTAGCTATTCGCTGTTGTTTTATTTGATAGAGGGGTCAATTTTTTTAGTGTCACCTACTTATTTCCCTTGCCCTAATTTAATTCAGCAATTTGGTTGATCAATTACATCGTCAAATCACTAGAGCATGACATAAACTGTTGAATTTCCTAGACAGTGGTCTCAAGACGTCATCAATTTCTTCTGCCATAGCGATACCAGATGGATAGAGTATCTGTCACGGGTGAGTTAGTCGGCTTTTGTAGCCTGTAATACAGTTGTATGACTTGTATTTTTCTCTTTTCGTATAATATTCTAATCCTCTCCTCTGATCAACAAGATGAGGCAAACTTTACTAAGTCTTTAAAAATGAACATCAATTCTTGATGAAGTTTTTAGCGCTTGAGGGTATAGTGATCCACTGGCGTCAATAATGTATCTTAACTTAACAAAAATAGAATAAATGAAATAAACAATAATGTTTCTCAAACAAATAGAGACACCCTAAGCTGTTATGCAAAAATACTTGAGCAGCTTCGTAGATACGATGAAGCTGGGGGAGCAGAGGGAGCAGGGGAAGCGGGGGGAGATATTAGCTGCTGGCGTTATTTCTGCCTTCTTGCACTAGGTTGGCGTCTCTACATCACAACCAGATACAGGGAATTGTGTAGGGGCGGGTTTCACTACTATCGTTTGTTCTCTCACCCAGATGCGACTAAACCCGCCCCGACTCCCCTATCTCCCAGACGTGCCATGGCAAATCTCTACCAGTACCCTAACTTTCACCTGGGATATATGGAATGAAAGTTTCATAGAATCTACCTTTTTCTAAAAGGTAGATTGTCAATCCTGATACCCCGTTAATCCCAACGCCGTCGCTTCTTCCGGGGCTTGAGCCACCAGTCGATTACTCCGGAACACTAAAAAGTAAACACTTGCCACAATCAGCGCTATGCCAATCCCCCAAACACCGCCTCGGTAATCAGGGATAGAAATACAAGCAACTAAAGCAAATGTGGCTAAAGCCAAACCCACAAATGCTCCTGCTGTTCCCAATGGGCTTTCGTAGGGTTTCGGTAAATAGGGATTCCCTTTCAGCTTCATGTAGCTAACCATGACCAAAATATAGGAAATTAATGCCCCAAACACCGCCATATTCAAAATCACAGCATCGACAGCTTGAATACCGATACTCACCAGTAGCACACAGATAAATCCAATCGTCGCCCCGGCAATTAATGCCCGATGGGGGGTATGATTTTTACTTGTGACTGATAACCAGCGGGGAAAGTACCCAGCACGGGATAGGGAGAAAATAATCCGTCCGTAAGCAAACATATTACCGTGGAGACTGGCAATTAAACCACAAATCAGCGCCAGTGCTGTGACAATGGTACTGGTTGCGCCGGCGCCAAAATAAGCCTCTAACCCATCTTGCAGGGGAGCATCGGATTGCCCAATCGCCACCGCGCCCCCGCCAACACCGGAGTTAATCACTACGGTGAAAATTGACAGAATAATCAGGGTAACCATACCAGAAATCATTCCCGCTGGCATATTTCGAGGCACATCATCGGTTTCCTCTGCCGTCATCGGTAATTGTTCAATCGCCAGATACAACCAAATTGCAAAAGGAATCGCGCCAAACACTCCAAACCAGCCATTTGGTAACCAGGTTTCTGATTGTCCCGGTTCAGCCGGAATATTAAACAGCAGGTCAAAATTGAATTCACCCGATACCAGCATACTCACATAGAAGATGGCTAATACTGTCATCGCGATGATGGTTAGCCAAAGACAGACTGTCACACTCAGTTCAAAACCTCGGATATTAATTGCCAAAAAAACAGCGTAGGCAAATACCCAGATAAAAAAACTGGGCAGATTTGGAAATAAGGGCTTGAGGTAATTGCTTAAACTGAACACCAGCGCCGCATTTGCGAGGACATATTCAATCGTGACGGTAACCCCACAAATAAAACCCCAAAAAGGACCGAGGGCATAACGGGTGAACGAATAGAATCCGCCCGCATGGGGGAGGGCGGCTGAGAGTTCAGCACTGCTATAGACCAAACAGAGATACATAATTGCCATCAAGACAGCGGCAATACTAAACCCCCAGAATCCTCCGGCGGCTAAACCATAGTTCCAACCATAGAAATCACCTGAGATAACAGCGCCAACCCCTAAACCCCATAAGAGTAAACTACCAGCATTTCCTTGAAGTTGTCGCCGTCTGATATAACCATTATTTACTGTTTCGTAAGTAGCAATACCTTGAGAATGTTGCATCGATAAACTTTATCCTCAACTGTTTACCTTGCACCCCAATAACCATTCATTCAGCTCAAACATTTGATTGGTTAAGCTCACCAGATTGGGCGGCGTTTCCTGACCTTTTTTCCCCAGTTGAGAGAAAAAACGGATGCCGCCCGTTCATTGCTGATTGCTAATTGCGAAGAACCAGGTTGCTTGCTGAGAGAAAAGCAAGTCCCATCTAGTTCTTTAACCGCATCATTTCATTCTTCGGGTAAACGTAATACAGATCCGGATTGACAGCAAAGCTGGCTTAAGTGTTGACATAGAGGTATTTCCTTAGAAAAATCAATCAAAGTGTATTACGCAAATACGGGACTTAGCTTGATAGTTGTATGACAAAATGATTCCAGGCTGTCGAAGCGATTCATGCCATTTTTTTTATTGTGTAACGAATAAAGTAGAGACGCGCCATGGCGCGTCTCTACAACAGTTTGCCAATAATTTGACACCCAATGACAATTATGATAAGCTGTCATGCATTTAAATTGGGTATTAGTAGCGAGCAAGATGCAAAGCCTGCGGCATGGCTTCGCTAAACGCACTACAAGGATTTCACCATTATTGACATTAAGGTTTAAATGCCGAACAGCTTAAAGCTAGCTAAATGTTATAATTTCCTAACAAAAAAATGTTTTTCTCTCTTGCATTTATTGTTAGAAACGCTACAATTTTTGGTGAAAGAAATTAAATCGTCAACTCACAATAGGACAGAAAATCAATCATCCCACCTGAGTCCCGATAAAATTTACCCTAACCCTAAAACCAATTAACACTCAGGTGAGTCGTCTCCAAACTAACTAAATTCGGAAGGTTTTTCCCCAAGTCAACCAAACTGAGATGGGGTACATCTTTAACTGAAAAGATCGAGACATTTGCATCACGAGTGAGATAACCTTTGACCACCAAAAAGGAGTTTAGGTAAACATGGATTGCCGTACTATTCAATTTTGCGATCGCGCCGCTCAAATCGATTATGTCCAACTCCAGGCTCTGTTTCGCCTCAATGCTTTCTGGGCGAAGGATCGTAGCATTGAAGACTGGAAAATCGCGATCGCCAATAGTGAACCTGTAATTACCGTATGGGATGACCAACGCCTGATTGGATTTGCTCGCGCCACCTCCGATGGGATTTACCGCGCCACGATTTGGGATGTGGTCATTCACCCCGACTATCGCGGCGTTGGCTTGGGACGCAAGCTCGTCGAAACCGTCCTTAGTCACCCCAAACTGTGTCGGGTTGAGCGAGTTTATTTAATGACTACTCATCAACAACGCTTCTACGAACGCATTGGCTTTGAATGTAACACCACAACCACAATGGTGCTATATAATCAACCGCTCATGACTGCTCTGCCAACACCCGCTCGATCATCTCCGGAGTTGCTAGAGGCATAGAACATTGTAACCGGATACAAGTGTCTGTAACTGAATCGTCGCTTGGTTCTTTCCCAGGAATCGGTAATAGTTCCAAGCGTCCCTTCATCATCTCCACCAAGGTTTGCACCATCAACCAATTCATACCGGGTGAGGTAGTGGATGAGGTTGTTTCCTGTTCCTCTGAGTCATTAGTGTCGGAGAGTAAATCAACGGCTTCACACCAAATCGAGTTGGGACATTCTACATCAATCCAGATATTCACCATCTGGGGGTTGTCAGAATTGGCTGTAGAAACCTGAATTGTCCCTTCTTCCATTTGTACAATAGCGCTGTCCACCATTCCCACTAATACCTGACGAAAACGCCGGGGATCAGCTAAGACTTCTATTTCTGGGTCAGGGGAAATCACTTTCAGCCGCAGATTACGATTCCCGGCTTGCATGTGGGTGAGGACTTCGAGTTCTTCAAAGCATTGGCTTAATTGCAGAGGGCGAGTCTCTAAACGATTAGTACCGTGTTCCGTTTTGGCGACAGCAATCACCTCATCTAAAAGTTTTACCATCTTCTGCGCCGAGATATGGGCTTGAGCCACGAATTCCTTAGCTTCTTCCGGTGAGTCACACAAATCGGACAAAATGAGCTGATGCATCCCCATCAAACTACTCAGGGGCGATCGCAGTTCGTGGGATGTCCGCGCCAAGAAGCCAGCTTTATACTGGCTCATTTCATGCGCCATTTGGTAAGCCAGTCGGGTTTGCTCGAGTTCCTGCTTCAGAGGCTGTAGTTCATCCTCTTTCACGGGTTCCGTCTCTTTCACGGATTCCGTCTCTTTCACAGGTTCCGCCTTAGCTGGCTGGGATTCCTCGGGTTTTGACAGTTGCGGTTCTGGTATCGTTGAACCTTCTGGCTGTTTGCTGGAACGAGTAGCGCGGCTGACAACAAGTCCCATGACAATACCGACTACCAGATAGATCAGCTCCATGTTGCCCATATTTTTTCAAACTTTTCAACGTAATTCGCGGGACTCCCCATCCACAATCTTTTATTTGGCTGGGGTAGTAGACTAATGAATTCTATTTTTAGTTTTGCCATACCCGCTTTCAGCTCAAGCATAGCCCCTTTTCCCAAGAGTCATCACCCCTTAGACAGGGAACAGTCGAATGAGACAGCGCCTTGGCGCAAAATTTGCCATCCGTCTCCTGTCCATTTCACCACCGTAGAGGGTGCGCCTTTGCTATAGGGGTGACGCTCCTCTAATTCTTTGGATTCGGTGGGATGAAGCGTCAGCACCTCTGGAAACTCTGCCTCAATTTCTGGCATTGTATGTAAGGGAGGTTTCCCAGAGACGTTGGCGCTCGTCGTAGCTAAAGGACCCGTCTGGGACAAAATTGCGATCGCGACTCTAGAGTCGGGAACCCGCAAGCCAATTGTGGTCGGATCTGTGGGGTTCATCGCCGCCGGAACTTTATCCGAAGCGGGTAACACTAAGGTTAAGGCTCCGGGCCAATAGTGCTTTGCCACTTGCTGCCAAATCTCTAATTCGGCGTCTGTCCCCTTGACATAAGACCAAAGTGATGATGGGAATGAACCCATTAAAATTAAGGGTTTGTTATTGCTTCGCTGCTTCAGCGTAAATATCAATTCTGCATAATCCGGTCGTACAGCGAGAGCGGGTATCGTATCGGTGGGAAAGCTTACGATCTGACCAGAATTAGCGCCAGCCACTAGGGCAGACATGAAGACATGAGTCATATTGAGGTTATATAATACTCCAAGAGTTTCAGGGAAATATTTAATATTGTCTGAGAAAGGAAGACAAAAGTCAAAATTTGTCTTACTGTCTGACCTATCAATAGCCACGTATCAGCTATTCATTATTAATTACTAATTATTCCTGTCGATACGCCAAAGCAAAACGGTCAATTCCGGCTAAATCGGGGAGAATCTGAATCTGACAATAACGTCCCTGTTGATGCAACAACTGAGCAACGGTATCACCTTGTCCTGCCATCATTTCTATTATCCAAACGCCTCCAGGACGCAGGTAATCGGGAGCAGTCCTAATCAGGTGGCGAATGCAGTCTAGACCATCAATTCCCCCGTCCAGTGCCATAAGCGGTTCGTGATCTCGGACTTCTGGCTGTAACTGTTGTAGCTCATCTCTAGGAATATAGGGAGGATTGGATACTATACCACTCAATTGACCTTTGAGTGATGCCAAGGGGGACAACCACGACCCTTGATAAAATTGGATTCTTGACTCAAATCCTAGCTGTTGAGCATTCAGTTGGGCAATCGCGAGGGCATCATGACTGTAATCAACGGCGTGAATTGTCGCACTCCGAAACGCCTCCGCTAATCCTAACGCGATCGCACCACTCCCTGTCCCTAAATCTGCCCACTGTCCAGCATCGAGTTGGGGTGTTGCACTTTGTCCCGTCGCACTAACTGCTAAATCAATTAAATACTCCGTTTCCGGTCGAGGAATCAGAACCGCAGGCGACACCTTCAGCGAAAAACGCCGCCAAGGAGTGATCCCCACTAAATACTGTACAGGCAAGCGATCACAAAGACGCCGCTGCCAGAGTTGAGTAAGAACTGGCAGCGGATAACGTAATTCGATGTGCGATCGCGCCTTAAACGACTCTAGGCGCAGCGATAGAGGATCAATTCCTGCGACCTCTTGAAGCAACCAATCGACTTCAGCGACAGGGATATCAGCCTCTACAGCCGACCGACGGGCTTCTTGTCGCCACAGCCAGAGGTTTTGACCCGATACTGCCAATGTCCTAGAGGATGGCTCTGGCGTTGTAGCCATGAGTAATTAACCTGATTCCCTTTAGCCTAATTTAGATCTATTGAGAAGAGGATTGACGCAAAAATTGTAAAGATTCTTGCGAAGGAATGAGTAGAATTTGCTCAAGTTGAGGGTTATCCTGAGTCTGCAATGTATTAATAATACCCTCTAGCGGCACAACCTGGATCTGAACACTCGAAGCCAGGTTAGGCTGTTGTTCCTTAAAGCGGTTGACCAAATTCTGTAACTGCTCTTTGTCAAAGAAAAAGGGAATGACTTGCTGACCCTCTTGTTGAATCGTTAAATACCCTCCTTGTTGACCTCCTTTTGCCACAAACAGAGGGACACCCCGAAATTCTTGCCCTTGACCCAGAAGCTGTTGGGCGGACTGCACTTGCTGCTGCACTGGAATATAGGCAAAATCTAGACCATTCGGTTGGTTTTGACTCTGTTGATCAAGTTGGTAGACTTCTGCTAATGATACAGGCACGACCCGGACTTGGTTCCCCAACTCAGGTTTTTCCCGCTTCAATCGTTCCACAAAGGCTTCTGCATCCCTCTGGCTAATAAAGACGCCTGCAACTGCTTCATTCTGATTGTTCTGACTAGGAATAGAGGCGACTAAGGGTGAGCCTTCTCCATCAGTAACCGTAAATACAGGTACGGTTTGTAACTTTTCCATCACCTGCTGTTCGGTCAAAGCCAGCGCCCGCAGATTTCCCCCCAAAAAGGAGCCTAGGAGGGTAGTCCCCACTAAGCCTAATGTTGCACTCCAGCGAACTAATGATTTCATACAATTGCCTCTTGAATTCTCGCGTACTATCTCATTAAAACTAGGATACCGCTCTCACTTGATGATGACATCTCTCTCGTGAATTGAAGAAATCGCTTGAAATCGTAAGATAGAGTCTATCCATCTTGAGCTAGGCTGTTTTCCTGGCACTATCGATAGTGACGATAGTTACGATTGACGTTTAGCTGTCACCAGTGACGAGAGTTGAGTCAGGTAAACCTGAACGTTCCTAGTCTTGTCTGAGTTAAGAAAACTGACTGGGTTCAATTCCCTAGAGTTCCACTTGTTTAAGATTTGAGTTAATGTTACTATAATAGATTAACTAAAAACCACGCCGATCCCTTTGTTTTTATTTGCTCTAATTTATAGCAACCACCATAGCTGTTAGGACATATCATTTATTATATAGAGAGGTTGCATGCAACCTCTCTACAAAGATGCCGAAAGTCCTAATCGATGTGTCTACTGCTATAACTTGTTCTAAAAAATCGGGATGACAGGATTTGAACCTGCGACATCCTGCTCCCAAAGCAGGCGCGCTACCAAGCTGCGCTACATCCCGATGCATATCTTGATAATATACCTTAGCGTCCAAATTGCCCAGTCTCAATCGCACAAAAATTAGTCAGGATACCAGAACATGCCTTTGATGCCTTCGGGATCAGCCATAAATCCCATTTGCCGATAAAAATTGACCACTTGGGGATCGGCAAAGAGAGTGATATTGCTGATATCTTCACTGCGAAGTTTCTTAATAGTGTACTTCATCAACGCCTTACCCAGCCCCTTACCTTGGAATTGGGGGTGAACCACCACATCCCAAATTGTGGCATTAAATGCATGGTCAGACGTAGCCCGGGCAAAACCAATCAGACGCCTCGTGTTCCCTCGCTGTTGCCACATGGACACGACAAGGAAACTATATTGAATCGCTTTACGAACTTTCCGCATCGGTCGTCTTGACCAACCCACGGCGTCGCAAAGCTCCTCTAATTCATACAAATCAAATTCTCGATCCGTACTAAATAGGATACGCCCATTATCAGCGCGATCGCCAGACGCAGGAGACTCGCTGAAGTTTGAAATGGTATCCCCTTCAAATTTTGTCGATGTCGAAGCAGTGTCAGCACTGCCAAAAAAGCTCTTCCAAAAACCCATGCCGATGTGGCTATAGCATTTTATACTGGTTATCCGTTACACAAGACCTAGCCCAAGCTAATTAAGGCTAGACGTATCTAACGGGTTAGCTTGACGATTATTCAAAACTTTGACGTTTTGAACGGTAGCACTCAGGCTAATGACAAAGGCTTTCAGAAGCCCCACACTGCACTCCATCAAGTCAGTGTGTGGAGTTGTCTCTGATCATGCACAACTTTCGGAGTGACCCCCGGTAGGACAACTTTCACCTGACATGCTTATCGTACCACAATTGGCGCAATACGCTCCGATAACCATTATGACCAAAGCTTGCTCTTACAGCCAAGCAACAACGTCTTATGTAAACACCCAATTTGACCCTATCCCTACGCTAATCGCCTACACTTAAAGTTTGGCTGTCAGTGGCAAATCGTGACTCAGGGCAAGACCTTCTTTAGCTAGACTGAGGCTATTGTGCCGAATTTGTGAGAGATTAACCAGATACGGCAGGTTTTTGCCTTGAGGCTGAGCTTGCTGGTCTATCCTAAAAGCTTTTAACCAAAGCGAACGCCTTCTCCCCCTACTTATGGCTGCGGGTCTGAAATCATCAACACTAGAACTGCTGAAGCGCTTCAACCGGGCGTTTCCAGAATTTTATGAGCAGTTTGTCAGTAGTGAGATCCAATTGCAAAACCTGAGACTGGCTTATAAACTCTACAAAACTCGGCGTGTCGTTATTGAGATCAAACCCGAAGGCTCGAAAAGCGCTCTACATTTTGCCTACCGTAACCAGTCTTTTCTCCTCAGCGATATTTTCGGGGTTTTAGCGGCTTATGGACTGACGATTCACAGCCTGAGTCTTCATGGTCAAATCAATCCCCCCATGTTGGTGTTCATTAAGCTAGTCGTATCCCGTGGTAGCAAAGCCCTAACCCCAAAAACAGCCGATAATGTCTGCCGTGCCATTCGGGAGGCGTTAGCAGGACGTTTTGAAGTCGAAGAAATGCTGGCGGTGGAATTTAATCTGGATGCTGGCTTAGAACAAGTCGAAACTGAGTTCTATGTCGATCCAGTATTTCATCTACCCGCCCTGTTAATTGAAGCTGATAACCAGCCGGGATTATTTTATAAGGTAATGTACGCCGTCTGGCAAGAAGACTTACTCGTCGTCAACGCTAACCTACTCGTCTGGCGTGGACGTACCCGCCTTATTCTCTACTTGCTCGGTCCCAATGAGAACTTGATTCCCGAATATTTAGGTCAGAAAATTGCCGAAAGTGTTCGACAAAGACTATTAGGGCGTCGGTTTTGACCCTGAGTAGAGACGCGCCATGGCGCGTCTCTACATAAATGATGTAATGATGTGTCCTAACAGCCATGGCGGTTGCTATAACTTCCCAGCTCCCCCAGCTCCCCCAGCTCCCCCAGCTCCCCCTCACCCTCTTCACCACCTGTCCCAATTCTCGGATAGGATGGATATATGGCAACGATTGAGATTCTAGGGGCTACCCACGCCTACGAATTAACGCCTCCCAAGGCATCCTCTTCCCCAGTTTTGGTCTTTATCCATGGCTGGCTTTTAAGTCGTAACTATTGGCAACCACTGATTGATCGATTAGATGATGATTATCAATGTTTAGTTTATGATTTGCGGGGATTTGGTGATTCTCAATCCCCAACAGATAAACCACCAAAAACCGAATCGGCTTCGCGGGCTACCACCTCAGGCGGGGCGGGTGCGAAGGATAATGCGGCATTAACATCGGCAGACGTTGATGCCACTCGTTTATCAGCCAGTAACTACAGCCTTGCGGCTTATGCTAGGGACTTGGGTATTCTACTCGAAAAGCTGGATATCGATAACGCTTGGCTGATTGGTCACTCTCTAGGTGGCAGTATTGCCTTGTGGGGCGCATCAGTGGCTTCAGAACGAGTCAAGGGGGTGATTTGTCTGAATGCGGGGGGTGGCATTTATTTGAAAGAAGAGTTTGAACGATTTCGGAATGTAGGGAAACAGTTAGTCAAACGCCGCCCTCAGTGGTTATGTTATCTGCCCTTGATTGATGTACTGTTTACACGGGCACAGGTGGCGCGTCCCCTGGCACGTCGTTGGGGACGACAACGGGTGATTGATTTTGTTGTGGCTCACCCAGAAGCAGCACTGAGGAGTCTCTTGGATTCGACAACCGAGGCTGAAGTTCACCGTTTGCCTCAGATGGTTTCACAGCTTCAGCAGCCTGTGTATTTTTTGGCAGGTGCGAATGATAGAGTAATGGCTCCTAAATATGTACGCCATCTGGCTAGCTTCCATAAGCTTTTTCAAAATGGCGGTGCTAATGTGATTGAAATTCCTAATTGTGGTCACCTGGCAATGGTGGAACAACCCAATATTGTAGATACTCAAATTCGCAGGATTTTGGCGGAGTCTGTGAGTTGAGCTTAAGTACAGTTACAAAAACTGTAACAAGTCAGAGGTAAAGATCGAGGGAGGACATACTGGCAACAGGATTACAGGCACAAATCAGTACACGATCGCTTTCCTAGGGATTGGAGGTTCAGAACCGGGCTGGCATCTGAATTCCTTTCCCTTTCCCTATTTTTCTACTCAAATGCAGCAACATGATCCCAGAGACTATCAGATTCTGTTTCTCTCACTCTTTCTGGTATTGGGTATTGGCACGAGAGATTGGACATTACAGCCTCAGTTTATTGGTGTTGCGATCGCGACTTGTTTGCTGACCCAGTATATTAGCCTTAAGCTTTGGTCTATCTCTAAGTCAAAACTCCGTCAGGGCGGGTTTTGCACAAACGTTACTCCTAAACCCGCCCCTACAGACGCGCCATGGCACGTCTCTACACTCAAAACGTCCCTAATATCCCTCAAAAGTGCCATGATTACGGCATTGGGGTTAAGTTTACTCCTGCGAGTCGATCAGTACAGCACGATGATCTTGGCGGGGGTACTGGCGATTTTAAGTAAATTTCTGTTTCGATTCCAAGGCAAACATTTTTTAAATCCGGCTAATTTTGGCATAATTTCAGTTTTAATCCTGACAAAGGATGCCTGGGTTTCTCCAGGACAGTGGGGAGAGGGGGGTTGGTATATTCTATTATTTGCCGGAACTGGGGGCATGATTTTAAAACGGGTGGGGCGTTGGGATACAACGGCGGCTTTTTTCGGTGCTTATGCGTTACTCGAAGCTGTTCGCAATCTTTGGTTGGGCTGGACGTGGGATGTCTGGGCGCATCGGTTGATGAGTGGCTCGTTTTTGTTGTTTGCCCTGTTTATGTTAACTGATCCTCGCTCAATTCCCAATGCTAGGGTGAGTCGTTTACTCTGGGCTGTCAGTATTGCGATTTTAACCTTTATTCTGCGAAATCATTTCTTTATGTCTACAGCAGTTTTCTGGGCGTTATTTGTCCTTTCTCCCCTAACACTACTGTTGGATTGGATTTGGTCATCACCAAGATTTGTTTGGAGGTTTTCAGGTGACGGTTGATTGGTAAATAGAAAAATTCAGCAAGTAAGTTAATGTGGTTAAATTTATTCTCATTAAGTTGTTTAATTCTACGCTAATATTTTAGGAATGACCAATGACCAATGACCAATGACCAATGACGAAAATGTGAGGAAATGATGAAAAAGCTATTACAGGTATTAATTGCGTTAGCTTTGGCAGTTTTTGCCATCATGATATTTGCGCCAAAAGCATTGGCTTTTTGTGGATTTTATGTAGCCAAAGCAGATACAAAGCTTTATAACCAAGCCTCTCAAGTGATTATCGCACGGGATGGCGATCGCACAATTTTGACGATGGCGAATGACTATCAAGGCGATGTTAAAGATTTTGCCGTGGTTGTGCCTGTTCCCGTGGTTCTAGAACAAGAACAGGTACAGGTAGCAAATCCGAAGATTATCGAACGACTGGATGGGTTTAGTGCGCCGCGATTGGTGGAATATTTTGATCCGAATCCCTGTATTCCTCCTGCACCAAGGGAACTTCGCTCTTTATCGGGAGGAGTAACATCATCAGCAGATAATAGTGCAGGAAATCGGGGAGATAGTGCTTTAGGTGTTACGATAGAATCTCGTTTTTCGGTTGGCGAATACGATATTTTAATTCTTAGTGCTAAAGAATCCGATGGGTTGGAAACTTGGCTAAGGCGTAATGATTATCGCATCCCCCGTGGTGCTAGTCGGCTACTGCAACCTTATATTCGCCAAAATATGAAGTTTTTTGTGGCGAAAGTTAATCTGAAAGAATTTGAATCAGGGGGTTCTCAATTACTTCGCCCTTTACAGATGGCTTATGAATCGCCGCGTTTTATGTTACCGATTCGTTTAGGGATGATTAATGCTACTACTGAGCAAGATTTAATTGTTTATATTTTATCCCGCAACGGTCAAGCAGAAGTCACGAATTATCGCACGGTTCAAATCCCGTCTAATGTGGGACTTCCTCTATTTGTTAAGGATGAGTTTGATCAATTCTATAAAGCCATGTTTGAGACGGCGTATGAGCAAGAACAGAAAAAAGTGGCATTTTTAGAATATGCCTGGGATATGGGATGGTGCGATCCCTGTGCAGCTGACCCATTAAGCCGGGATGAATTAGAGCAAGCGGGTGTGTTTTGGTTGGATTCTAATGCACCGAATAATGTGTTTATTAGCCGTTTACACGTTCGCTACACTCGTGATACATTTCCCGAAGATTTAATGTTTCAAGAAACAGGGAGTCGGCAAAATTTTCAAGGTCGATATGTACTGCGACATCCTTACACCGGGGAAATGAATTGTCCCGCCGCTGATGAGTATAAACGGACGTTGAATCAGCGATTTGAACAAGAGGCGCAGACATTAGCCAAGCTGACGGGATGGCAAATTGGCGATATTCGTCGGAAAATGGATATTCCTGGGACTAAACCGAATCGCTGGTGGCGCAGGATTTGGAATTAACGAGGGCGTGATGGTTATCTATAGAATGCATGTCAACGCCAGTAGGTTGGGTTGAGGGACAAAACCCAACTTATTGGGGTAACTGGGGTATGGCGTGTAAACCTGACATGCTGCCTATCTGTAGGGTTCTGATCTAGGATAATATAGATAATCACTGCCTAAATAGTGCATTGTATTTTAAATTGAATGGTATTGACTTAAGGTTGGTGGGCATTGCCCACCCTACGGTATATCAAAAATGACAATAAAAGACTATAAGTTACCTCTCATTATTATTGGTGTTGGTATTTTATTTTCCTTGTACCTACAATGGCTAATACCTGAGGGGGTTTTCTTTAGTGGTGATGCGGGATTGAAGGCGTTATTGGCGAAACAGTTGAGCCAAGGTCAATTTCGGTTTGATTTGGTGTCTCCTTCCTTACCTTGGGTACGTCAACTTTGGCAGAATGGGTTGTATCCCTTTGAAGAACCGTTTGTTTATTATATCAATGATCGCTATTTTATTACGTTTCCCTATACCTTCCCCCTGGTAACGGCTCCCTTCCAGGCTTTGTTTGGCTATCGCGGATTATATATTATTCCGCTGGTGTCAACCTGGGTAATCTGGTTAACCTGTTACTGGGTATGTAAACGGTTAGAATTGTCCCAGACGATTGCATCAGTGGCTTTAATTGTTTTAATATTTGCCTCACCGTTAACCCTCTACAGTGCGATGTATTGGGAGCATACTCTCGCCTTGGTATTGGCATGGTTAGGGTTAGCGTTGTTCTTCTTTCCTCGACAAAATCAACCGCTATCGATTAGGCGGGTTATCGTTAGCGGTATTCTCATTGGCGGTTCAGTTTGGTTTAGACCTGAATTTTTAGCGTTAGTGAGTTTGATTATCGTTTTTGTCTATGCTGTGTCGTTGTGGAATTGGGTTAGGCAACAGTTTAGGATTGAGTGGTTTAATCTGAGTCAGCTATCCTATGTGACGGAACACCAAGAAATTTTTGCGATTAGTCTAATTGCCACGGTTTGCTTGTTCTTTCTCTCGAATAAACTCATTTATAACCATCCTTTGGGTATCCATGGGATTCAAGTGGTGGAGGAAACAGGTTTATCTGAGCGACTGTTAGGAGGATGGCAGAATTTTCAGGGATTAAGCTTGGCTCTGTTTGAGTTTTTTCCGATTACTTTTTTTGCCCTTGCTTACCTGTTGCTTGGGTTGGGTAGAAACTCCCACAGGCGGTTAACGATACCAACGATGGTTCTGTTGGGATTAAGTTTTGGGATAACGGCTTTTGTTGGACTTGCGGTAATTCAGGGGAGGATGTACAAAGTTTTATGGCTTTTGGTTTTAGCGGGATTGTTGTTTCTGGCGTGGCTGAAGCAATATGATGTAAGGTTGAATTGGGAAATGATCCTAATTTATGGCGGTGGATTACTCTTTATCATCCTCGTCTCCTTAATGGTGCCAGAGGGAACGGCGGGTTTAATTGCTGGCGGTAAACAATGGGGAGCCAGGTTTTTATTGCTGCTTGTGCCGATTATTTGTTTGTTAGCGACGAAGCAGTTAGAGTTTATCCTGAATGTCTCGCAAGTGGGTTTAAAGTATATCAGTATAGTTGCATTTGGTATGCTGTTGATTGTTAGTATGCAGAAAAATGCTTATTTAGGGCTAATTTATTTAGAAGAGAATTATAATGAAGTATTACCAGCAATTCAAGCTTTACAAAATGACAAAAACCAAATAATTGCTGTTTCGCATCAATTTGTTGCTCAATCGATAGAACGAGGATTAGAGAATAAAAAAATATTTTTCAAGGCAGAAACGAATGATGATTTAGTCAAATTAGGTAAAAGCTTAATTGATCAAGGATATCATGAATTTACTTATATTTGTTATCCTTATCAGCCTTGTCAACCCCCAAAATATCCTCCAACAAATAGAACCTTTAACAAAGGGAATAATCAATTTAGGATTAAATTATCTAAATTAGGGGAATTTGGTAAGTATCCCATCTATGATGCATTAATCCTTGAGAAATAAAGTGGCGATTAAGGGCAACTGAGATGAAAGTCAGACAAGTAAGAATTGGGAATTGACCAAGGATTTACTCTCAGAGTATGTTTATGAACAGAAGAAAGGGGAAAAAGTTAGTCTCGGCTGCTCCTTTCCTCTGGTAACGGCTAATCTGGAGAGGATAAATGTCCGACGTTCAAGCTGCATCACCCAATCAACTGGTTTGTACAGTCTTGCCGACTTACAACGAGCAGGACAATATCAATGCGCTGATTGAGCGCCTTCTGGCGAGTAACGCCGCACCCTACCTGGTGCTTGTGATTGATGACAATTCCCCTGATGGCACCTGGGAGATTGTAGAACAGTTTGCCGATCGCTATCCTATTTCCTCTACTTCACCAGAGGATAGCAACCGATTGGCGGTTGCCTTAGTTCGACGGATTGGTGAAAAAGGGCTGACTTCGGCTATCCAGCGCGGCATTGATGAGGCGATTCACACCTATAATGCTGGAATCGTCACTTGGATGGATTGTGACCTCTCCATGCCCCCTGAAGACGTACCCCGGCTGGTGCAAGCTATCCAGAAAAACGAAGCCGATGTTGCCTTTGGTTCCCGGTGGGTTCCGGGGGGAACGGATAGAGCTCACGGTTTAATGGCTCGCACCCTGAGTTGGATTATTAATTCCTTCGCCAGAGTGATGCTATACAGCCGGATACATGATTACACGAGCGGCTTCATCGCCGCCCGTGCTGAAGTATTGGAACGTATCCGGCTGCGTGGAGGTTATGGTGAATACTGCATCGATTTGTTATACCGTGCCAAACGATTGGGCTACCGACTCGTCGAAATCCCTTACATCTGCGTACCTCGTACAGCGGGGGAGAGCAAAACGGGTCTGAACTTGTGGGATTACTTGGTCAAAGGACGCAAATATGTGTCAACTATCTGGCAGCTTTCCCGGAAAAAATCATTAACTTAAGGCTTGCTTTCGGGAGTCTTGTGGTAAGGGGAGGGAACAGGAAACAGTTAACAGTTAACAGAGAACAGGCAATAGGCAACAGGCAATAGTTGAGGGAAGATTGTATGAGCGCTTCCTCCAAAATGCTACTGTAGGGTGGGCACTGCCCACCAGCCTTAACTTAGAAACGTTAGGAGTCTGGTTCTGTGTTATTGCCCACCTTCCGATAAAATCTCTTTAACGGTGACGGCGACTCGTTCTATCTGTTCAGGGGTTAACGCCATACCACTGGGAATATAGAAGCCTCGGCGGGCTAAACGTTCAGCGACAGGGTAAGACTCCCCTTTGAATAGTCCCATCTTATGAAATACAGGCTGTTCGTGCATGGGCCAAAAGAATGGGCGACTGCCGATTTTATGCTCTCTTAACCGTTTCATTGCCTCTGTCGCATCAAAAGACACCTCATCGGTTAAAACGACACCATACACCCAGTAAATGTTTTCCGCATAATCGGTGCGGGGAAGGGGTAATTCTAAACCTGCTACATTCCCAAGAAGTTCTGTGTAACGTTGTCCCATCTGGCGTTTACGACTTACAAATTCATCCAACCGCTCTAATTGAGCTAGTCCGACGGCGGCTTGTAAGTTCGTCATGCGTAGGTTCCAGCCTAAGTCTTCATGGACAAAACGCTGTTGGGGTTGAAAACACAGATTTCGCAGAGAACGACAGCGTTGAGCTAGGTTATCGTCATCGGTGACAATCATTCCCCCTTCACCTGTGGTAATGTGTTTGTTGGGATAAAAGCTAAACGTACTAATATCACCCAAGCTGCCACAAGGTTTCCCCTTATAGGTTTGACCGTGCATTTCGGCAGCATCTTCAATCACCAATAATTTATATTTTTGGGCTAAAGCTTGGATGGCGTCCATCTCCACAGGTAATCCGTAGATATGGACAACCATAATGGCTTTGGTTTTGGGGGTAATCTTTGCTTCTACCTGCTCAACATCCATATTCCAGGTGTCAGGATTGCTGTCTACGACAACTGGAATCGCTCCCGCCCTGACAATCGCAGCGGCACAGGAGATAATCGTAAATGTGGGCAAAATGACTTCATCCCCTGCACCAATTCCCAGAGCAACGATAGCCGCATCCAAAGCCATGGAACCATTACTCACAGCTATGCCATGTTTTCGTTCCACACGAGTGGCAAATTCGGCTTCAAATTGCTTGACGAATGGTCCTTCAGACGAAATCCATCCTGTGTCTATACATTCATTGAGATATTGCTTTTCTTTGCCGTCTAACAGGGGTTCATTGACCGGAATTGGTTCTCCCATAGTTGGTTAATCCGTTATCTTGACCTGTTTGCTCTCAACGCCGAGGAAACGAGTCTTGTCCTCATTCCCCACATAAGGACCTTGCTTGACTTCAATCATTTCTACTTCTTCTAAGACTTCAAAGCCATGTCCTCCTTTAATCAAGAGAATGACATCTCCAGCTTCTAGGATATGACTCTCTAAATACTGTTGCTGGTCGTCATAAAAATCGACTCGCAGTTTTCCTTGTTTAATAAACAGAACTTCCTGAGTGTAAAAGACTTCTCGACGGACTTGATTGTGGATGTGAGGGGTAATCGTTTTTCCCGTCGGATGCCTCATATAGGCTAGCTGTTGCGAAAAGCTGTCAGGGGTAAAAAAGTGAATACCAGGTTGGTTAAATTCAGTGGTAATAATAATGGCAAATACTTCTTGGTTATGAACAATTTCTTGTAGTTGTTTTTTGCGAGGTTTTATTAACATTGGAGTTCTCAAAGTAGGGTTGGATCAAGACGACATTGGCGCTATAACTAGAATTTAAAGTATAGATCAACGATTACTCGTCTACAAGGGTTGCTTGATCGAGGCTTCGTAGATGGGATATTTGCCAAACTGACCTAAATTAGACAATTCAATCTGAAAGCGCTGCTCACCTTTAGTGAATTGGAGATTATCCTGACTATCTTCGGGTGGCTGGCATTTTCGATAAGGATAACATACATAAATAAATTGATCCTGATTCTGCTCAACTAATACTTTACTCAATTTAACTAAATCAGTGCTAGTTTCAGCCTGAAAAAAGAACTTTTTGCCTCGGAGAGGGGGTTCTAGTAATTGAGCCGCGTATTGATGAGAAACTGCAATCACCTGTTCTGGAGTTTCTCGCAAGAGTTGGGTGGCGGGAGGAACACCTTGATGCGCCTTCTGCAACGCCAGTGTGCCTAAGTAGGTGTTTTTGTGGATGCCAATGGCTAAGAGGACAACAACGGTAAAAATGCTGATGTATCGGAAAAGAGGGCGTGATCTGTCCTTGATCAAATTTAGCTCCTCTATCGTTACCCAGGTTACTAAGGGTATAAGAGACAATAAGTATCGTGGTCCCCACTGCTTACCCCCAACCGCAATCTCGTCCGCGCCAGAATCTAACAATAAACAAGCACCAGCGGTGAACATCACACAGATTAGATAGATTACCCCTATCCTAGCATTGAATTTTACCTCAATTTTTCTGAACACATACAGCCACGCGATCGCGATGAGGATTGGTATACTATATTGCTTAATCGCTGTCTTTAACTCAGCCGCACCTCCAGTCAGAAACAGATACCCAGCGGCGGCAATTAATAGACCAATTATACCAATGGTTACAAGTTTCAGATTCAGTTTAGCTTCTAGTCTCTTAAAGCCATACAAGAGCAAATAAAGCAGCGGAAAAAAGGCGAGCGGGAAGTACTCAAATCCGACGACACTAAGTTCCTGAAAATTGCCCCAAGCCTCGGCAAGGCGGCGAGTCCAAGAGAACTCCTCGACGATTTCTACAGCATGCATTCCCAGAAAAAGACCGTAAACCAGTTTGTTGGCGACAAAAAATAGGCTGACTGCCACGAACATACTAGCGATAAAACTTACCTTATTTTTGGCTAAATAATGGATAGACTTTAAATTAAACTTATTAAACAAATTTAAAAAATTACTCTTCGCTAAGGCAGCAATAATCACCAAAGCGGATAACGTCGCCACCATAGACAAAAACTCAGGTCTAAACCAAACCGATAAACCGATTAAACCGCCACTGACTACAGCAGTGGGTTTCGATAAACCGGATGGATATCCGATCATTAGCAGCATTGCCATACCTGCCAAGCAAAGCGCAACTGCAAGGCTATGCTCCCAATACATGGCACTATACAGGGTTAAGTGCGAGGCAAAGATCAGACCAATTAACGCAATTGAGGTATGAAATGCACTAACCTTTAAACGCTTACAGGTAAGATAGAAAGTACCCCAGATTGCCCAAGTGGCAACTAACGGAACCAGATAAAGACCTCTGAAGCCAAAAAGCGCATAAAATGGTGCGGTGACTAGGGGAAACGTAAAGGGAAAGGTAATGTAATAGCGCCCCGCTACGTTGTAAACAAACGGTGGTGCATAAGGATATAGTCCATCCTGCCAAAGATTTCGCACCCAGGCTTCTGTGGGTTGCCAGAGATCAAAGCGCCATTCACCGGTACTTAATTGCTGTGCTAGTAAGGATTTGAGCGCAGCATCACCGCTAAAATACGTCCCTTCGGGAATTTGAAATTGTAAATAGAGTGAAAATAACACTCCAATGACAATAATCCCTAACGGAATCGGCTCAAGCTTGATTTTCATGAGTGTGTAGGGTGACGATTCATTAAGCCAAAAGTTTATCTTAATAAGAGTCGTTTAGGCGACATGGCGTCAAGCAACAACTTGATCATTATATAACGGAGTTCCTTGGCAACGTCGTGATTTTCAATGGCTGCCAATTATTTTACATTTATTTAGAAATCTGTGGCAGCCGCTGAAAATTTCGTTTATTCTAGGAAAATCATCGTTTTTTGACCAATACAGCTTGACAACCCTGGTCGTCTTTAGAGGATTATATTTATATTTATTTACAAAACGTAAAATAGTCCGGCAACTTGATGGCGTATCTTTCACCTAATCCTTACAATTAACGGTTGTATAGTTATATAGTATTACTCTTATGTGGAAACCTTTTCAGCTAGGGTCTTGGTTAATCACGGCGGGTGTCGCCTGGTCACTAGGTTACATTTATAACGTCCACCATGGCGGTGAATTAAGCTTCCTGCGAAAAATGTACGAACACAAGATGGCAGTTGCCGAACAAGTACAAGCACCAACCCGAGTGCTGATTGTGGGGGGTTCAGGAGCGAATTATGCCACGAGTGCGGCGGCGATAGAAGCGGAACTGGGTATTCCGGTGTTCAACCTAGGATTAGATGGACCGGTGGGGCTGAATGTAATCCTGCCTAGTATTTTAGAGCAAGTGCGCCCTGGAGATATTGTGCTGCTGATTCCTGAAGATTTAATTCTTTTAGATGATGATGGGTTGCTAGACCGTTCGGTGCCATTTGGTATTGCCATTGGACAACCGGGTTTGGGTGATGTTCCTCCCAAGCAACTAGCTGAAAACTTATTGCTGGTGGGAACACCGACTCTACGAGGGCTGACGAAATCGACAATAGACCTGATCGAAAAAGGCGAAATGACGGGATATTACTCCGATCCTTTTACTGACCGAGGAGACCCCACAGTGACCAAAGTCCGCCACGGTAAGTGGTGGAAATGGCAAATTAAGGAACCGATTTCTGATCATGCCATAGAGCGAATCACTAAATTTCGGGAGCAGGTGGAAGCCAAAGGCGCTACTTTAGTTTTATCCTTACCTTGGGTCTATGGTAGTACAGAGCAAGAGTCGATCGCGAATATGAGAAAGATTGCCGCAGAGTTAGAAAAAATTGCCCCTGTAATCGCCTATGATCCAGAGACGTTTAACCTAAAAAGCGATTCGAGTTTGTTTGCGGATACGCACCACCACCTTTTACCGGACAGTCGGAAAATTAGAGCGAGAGAATTGGTTGAAGGATTAGAACCCTTTGTTAAGAAAGACCGCACCCAGGCGAAGTAAGTCAAATCAGAAAATGTAAAATTTTCGGAGTTCATCGGGCTAAATTTAAACGGTTTCACGTGCTGAATGGGTTTTCTCGATACAAAAGAAGGTTTATTTGAGTATGGTTGGTGATAAAGCAAAAACTAAACGTCCTTTAGCCTCTAAGATAGAGGAAGTGTTTGGGCTTGATCTGCGATCGCTGGCAGTTTTTCGTATCGGTCTGGCGTTGATGGTGATTTGGGATTTAATCATCCGAGTTAAAGGGTTAAATGCTCATTATACGGATTATGGGATTCTCCCGCGCAGCGCACTAATTGACGAATTGCTCAATCCCTGGTACTGGTCAATCCATTTAATTAGCGGTCATCCCTTTGTCCAAGGGCTACTTTTTTTACTGGCATTTTTTATCGCTTTGGCGATGTTGGTGGGATATCGCACCCGACTAGCAACGATTGCGACGTGGGCGTTGGTGATCTCCCTACAAAACCGCAATCCGGCGTTAATTTTTGCCGCCGATGATGTGCTACGAGCTATCCTATTTTGGGCTATGTTTTTACCATTGGGTGCGTGTTATTCGGTAGATAGTGCGTTGAATACATCAACCCAACCATTACCGAAGCGGGTTGTCTCTGGTGCGACGTTTGCCTTGATGGTACAACTGTGCTTTATTTATATGTGGTCGGCGGCGTATAAAACCCAGAGTGAAATTTGGTGGCCCCAAGGCGATGCGGTTTATTATTCTTTAAGTTTCGATCAGTATGTATCGGGATTTGGTCTATTTTTACTGAGCTTTCCGCCACTCTTGTTAAAAGCAATTACATTCAGCGCCCTCTGGTTTGAATGGATCGGACCATTGATGATATTTATTCCCTTCCGGAATAGCTTTTTCCGCTGCGTGGCGATTGTTTCGTTTATTCTGTTACATGTTGGGTTTGAGTTAAGTTTTGAACTGGGGGTTTTATCGTTTCTGAGTATGGCGACGTGGTTGGCGCTGCTTCCGAGTCCGGTTTGGGATGGACTGGCTAAGCGGTTGAATACCGATAAACGTCGGGGGTTAAGGATTTATTATGATGCCGATTGTGGCTTTTGTAAGAAGGTTGTCCATCTGATTCGCACGGTCTTAATTTTGCCGAGAACTCCGTTACTAATGGCTCAAGATGATGCGTCCATTTGTGCGGATATGGAAGCCAAAAATTCCTGGGTGGTTGTGGATTGGCAAGGAAATCGGTATTTTAAGTTTGAAGCTATCGCCTATGTGGTGAGTCTGTCGCCGTTATTTGGGTTCTTGGCTAAGGTGTTGAGATGGCGTCCAGTTATGGCGGTGGGAACGAGGTTTTATGAGACAATAGCGTCTAATCGACGCGCGGCGGGAATGTTGACTAAGCCTTTGAAGTTTCGCCCGATTGAGGTACGTCCTTCACGGCTGCTGAATGCGATCGCGTTAGCTTTGCTACTGTTTACATTTATTTGGAATCTTCGCAGTTTTGCTGCTCAAACCTTTTCCAGACGACCGATTGAGAAAGATGACTGGATTAGTGCGACGCATAAGTTTTTGAATCGCCGGACATTTCAGCGCCTTGATCCGGTGAGTCGTTTAACGCGATTGGATCAGTCGTGGAGTATTTTTGCGCCGTCACCGCCTCTAGATGATGGTTGGCATGTGATTGAAGGTAAACTGAAGAATGGCAGTGAAATCGATGTTCTTCTCGGTGGGGGTGCGGTGAATTGGGATAAGCCGACTCCTAAGCAGTTAAAGGCGATATATGGGAATCAGCAATGGCGGGTTTATTTCATTAATTTAAATCGCGCGATCGGCAAAAAGCTTTATCCTTATTATGGCAAGTATCTCTGTCGGACGTGGAATGCTACCCATGAAGGCGGTAAGCAATTGGAGAGTTTTGAGATGTATTTTATGGATGAGAGAACTGTACCGCCAGGTGAACCTCAAGATGTAGAGAAGGTTAAAAGGTTGGAGCAATCTTGTTCGGATTAGTTACCCTCTTTTTGCCACGGCGATTAAAATCGCTGCTACACAAACAAAGTCCGCCTACGCGGACTGAATTATAACAGGGGTGGCTAACCCGGATTTGGTATTAAGGGTAAGTTAAGTAGTCGGACAAAAGAAAACGGTACTGTATTAAGTGCAAGTAAATCAACCTCCAACCCTTACTGTTCCCTGTTCCCTGTTCCCTCGCTTGACCACAAGACTGATTCAGCCAACCCTAATGAGTTCAATCCTAACTACCCCACTCACTGAATTTCTGTCTCAACCTAATATTGAGTCGTCTCCAGCATGGGAATTGATCAATGGGTGTGCGATACAAAAGCCGATGCCAACCCTTTTTCACTCGCGGCTACAACGCAATCTGGTTAATTATATTAACCGTCATACGGATAGGTTTGAAGCGGTACAAGAACTACGTTGTCTAGTTCCGCCTTATTCTCCAGTCCCAGATATCTCTATTATTAGGATTGATCGTCTGTCGGAAGAGGATGGACCTTTTGATGGCGCACCCGATTGGTTGATTGAAATTCGCTCACCTGACCAAAGTACGTTAGATTTACAGAAAAAGATTCTCCATTGTCTCAGCAATGGTACACAATTAGCTTGGTTAATTGACCCCGGAAGTGAACAGGTTTGGGTATGGCAGGGAGATAACTTACCCACCATCTGTTCAGGTTCAGAGGCTTTGCCTATTTTGGGTAATTTGCCTCAATTGACTGTTGATGCTGTCATGGCAATGACTCGCCGCTTATAATTGGCAAGCTGTCAGGGTGTCGGTTGGGTTGACGTAAGGAAACTCAACCAAATCTAGCGTAAACCTGCTGGGCGCAAGCCTTGCGCCCCTACGGACGTGACACAGCTACAATGGTAATAAGTAGTCGGACAAAAGAAAACAGCACGCCCACGCTTGTTTTGTAAACAAGCCTCAAATCCTTACAAAGGACGAATGACGTAGCTTGCTTCTCGATGGCAGCGAGTTCTCCACTGTTCACGTTAATTGTGTCCACTTATACTTATGTGTTTTCTGGGCGTGTGTCGGTGCTATCTGACAATATAGTTCACTCTCTGAGAACAAAGGGTGTTTGAGCCGGATTTTGCGACAAGGGGTAGGTGTTTTTTTGAGTGAACCTAAATTTTTGGCTGTAATGCAGTGGGGGTAAGGCTTTGGAGGTTTTTATCTATTCAGGAGGTTGTCGCACCTTACCCCGTAAGGGTTTCAGCGATTTTAGGACTTTGGGTTGGCTAGTCGAAGGGTTAAAATTAGGAGGTTGTCGCATTGGGGGATGCAACTTCTTTCTGGGAGAGGCTTTCAGGATGCGGCAGTGACAATTCCCCTTCGGGGGGATTGAGGATTGAAACTAATAATTCCTCTTTTGGGGGATTAAGGATTAAAACGAAACAAACGAAACCCGAATCAATCTAATTTTTGCAAAGCCACATTTTCTGGTATATCACCCACAATCCGCACCTCATAATCACTATACGCTCGTGGTGGTTTTTCCGGTGTGCGGTTTTCAATCCTCAATAACTCAAACAGTTTATGAGTCGGATAATTTCCCAACGCCGACTCGTGACTAAACACCTTTCCCCGTGGATAAAACTGCGCCAAACATACGAATGTCATAGAAATTCTCACACATCCAATCCCGTGCTGCGGCAACATCTTTGGGATTGGTTAGCCTTTTTTTCTTAGAGTCTACAGTTAACCCTTTAGCCGAAACCGCCTCATCAATTGCCTGATTTAAAATAGCCCCTTCGCTGACAAAAATCCGCTGATCTGATGCCAGGGTGACAAAGTTGCGAATCTTGCGCTTCAGACAAGCATCGGTGACTAATCCATGTCCGGTTTGTAAGTCAGCTCGAGGTGTATTATCGGCATCTGGATCACCATTGGGGTTGCCATTGGTGCAGTCAAATAGCCAGATAAAGTCATGTTTTTTGCTGGGGTCAAGGTGAGTCGTCATTTGTCCTTTGTCCTCTGTCATTGGTTATTGGTCATTTATGACATCATTCATCCGTTGTTTCCGCTTTAGTTTTCTTGGTATTCAACTCACTCCAAAAGCCTAAATCAAAATAAGCTTGAGCACCAATACTAAAGGTAGTAGGAATAGCTGTAGTTTGAGCCAATTCTGCGATCGCGCCATTAATCTGGGCAAGCTGGGAGACAAACCACTGGGCTAATCCACCCTCTAATACGGCTAAATGATTTTTTGCCCCCGATGCGAGGCGATGACTCATGGGAATGGGAGAAAATCCGGCTGTGGCATAACATTTAACTGCATTGGTATTGGCTAACTCGCTCTTTTGAGCCGCCCGTTGTAACTTGGCGTAGGTGGCTAAAAGTCGCCCATACTGAAACGCGATCGCTTCTTCTTCTGTCATCTCATTTTTCCCTTGTTCTTTCCTCACTTGTTTCACTCCTTCACTATACATATTTAAAAGCACCGCACGGGGATAACTCACGGTTTGCTCAATGCGATTTCGACTACAGACTCGTTGGATTAAATCCATGGGTAAGGCTTCACCATAAACAGCATTTCGCATCAATGCCGTTACAGTACGACTTTGGATTTCTTTCGCCTCCCGATACCCCGCCGCCGCTAACCGCCAAACGCCCAAATATCCGCGATGATCACGATTCCAGCCAATCACTTCTTGAGACTTTAACCATTGTTCATAGTGGTGAACAAACTCCGGTTCTTTGCCATGAATCCAATCGCGAACCACTAATCGACTGGTATAGCCGGATAACGCCAGAATATTAAACTCCCAATCGGGGTTAATCTGTTGCGGTTTGTGGAAGAGATTCAGATAATCTCGCACCGTTTCTACACTCGGCGTTTCAAATAAATGCCGCGTCATTCCCCCAGAATCTGCCCAGAAAACAAAGGTTGTACTACCGATATTAATATAATGGTTTTCGTCCCGTAACAGATAACTCAGGGCTTGGGAAAATTGTTCATCAGCTTCGGCGCTAATCGGTGAAACCAATGCCCCCGATAAGCCGTAAGACCAACAGGATTTATCATAGGCACTAATTAACGAAGCCCCCGCCGAATTTGTCCCCGGTACGCCTTTAATCTGCAAGGAAAACTTCGTAGTTACGGGTAATTCCTCCCCCGTAACTAAACACTGCATCACCGGGCGATCGCGGGCGGTTAGTTCATCCACATATCGCGCCCAAAATTGTTGCACGGCGGGTAAATCATGGATATAGCCAGGAACTTGATCAAGGGTAAAGGTGACAGTTTGCTTAGGTTCAAGTTGTTCAAGTTGTTCGAGTTGAGGATCAGACTCTAGGAAGGTTAAGATAGCCTGAACCGCTGGTTCTTTTGTGGCTTGATAACAGCGTTGTAAGAGAGTGCGATAGGCTTTAGCTTTTTCTCCATCACCGAAAATATAGTCAACGGTATCGGTAATTAATTTGGGCTGAATCGCATTGCGGCGAATATGAGGACAAGATGTTCAATCTAGCGAGCAAGATGCTCGCACTACTACGGCAAGGCTTTCGCCATTATTGACATTAAGGTTTAAATGCCGAACAGCTTATTCCCCTAAATCCCCTGTGCCAAAAAAGTGAAACATTTTTTGTCCTCCGGTTGGGGGACTTTCTGATCGAGTCCGCGCAGGCGGACTTTGTTTGTGTAGCTGCGACTTCTAGTCGCCAGAGTAAATTACCCGACAATCCATCACACCTTTTTGAATCGAGGCGCGAAAAAATATCGGTTTTGCTCCTTCTGATGTAAACTCAATATGATGCAGCATTAATCCTAAATCGGTAGTTAAATCAATGGGCGTTTCATTATCCGTTGGCTGACTAAAATACGCCACGAATTCTCGACAGCCTAAATAGGGTTGCTGAAAACATTGTCCCTTGGCTAATCGGCGTTTAAATATTTCCAGATATTTAGTTAAGGGATCTGTTGCATGAGACTGACGCTGCATCTGAATCGTGACTAAATAGGCGACATCGTTTAAAATAAGGGCATGTCGCTGAGTGCGATCGCTCTCAATTTCTAGGATTCCTCCACTTTGGGCGGTACGATGAGATTGGCGCGATTTTAGGGTATTCCGTAGAATCGAAGCTTTCTGAATGGATTTGAGGAGACTAATCTGAATCACCTGATACTGAATTTCGGGTTTCCAGAAAATAGACTCAGCGATTCCTTTGGCGGCGGAGGGGGTAATTACATCATAAGTGACTTGTTCAGTTTTAAATTCGGGGCGGGTAAATAAAGCGCGATCGCCCCAAATTTTGAAGGTGATTTCGTTGGCTTGGCTACTCATCTCCGGTTCGGTTGAGGATTCGGTATGATTCCCTTTATAGCATTTATAAATGAAAACCCCCTCACCCCCAGCCCCTCTCCCACCAGGGGAGAGGGGAGCAAGAGGGGAGCAAGAGGGGAGAAAGAATGAATTAGAAATCCCCAACTATGAATTCAGAATTTCCACAAACTCATTCTATAATTACTGATCAATCGCCTCAGTCTAACATCCGGATTTCTCGCCCTCCTCGCCAAGATGGAACGGTTCAAACGGTTAAGCAACACTTAGAAGAAACAGGCGCGATCGCGGCTGCTGTTCACCCCCTAGCTGAAATCGCTGGAAAATGGCATGATTTAGGTAAATTTGACCCCACTTGGCAGCAGTATTTACAAGCAAGTATGGCGGGGAATAAATGTAAATCTCCTGGACATGCTATTCATGGCGCGGCGTTAGCCTGGAAAAAAGGACTTCATGGCGTAGCATTTGCCATTTTAGGACATCATTCAGGATTACCTAATCTCGGTGGTGCAGATGGTATCCAGCAGAAGCTAAAAGGTGATCAGCATTGGCAATCCATCCAGGCGATCGCACAAAAAGAATTAGGTGATAATTTCTTTACTTGTCCTTCCCATCATCCCGAACATCCCCTCACCGAAGACTTATTAATTCGGATTATTTTCTCGGCGTTAGTTGATGCGGATCGAGAAAGTGCTGCCCGATTTCTGGGTGACTGGGATACCGTTACACCTCCCACTATAGAGCAATTAATCTCCCAATTTGAAACCCACTATCACCATCTAATTCAAAATGCAGCAGATACCCCTATCAACGCCATCCGCCGAGATATTTATCGCCATTGTCAAGCCGCCGCCACCCTAAAACCGGGATTCTTTCGCCTCACCACTCCCACAGGTGGAGGTAAAACCCTAAGTGTTATGGCATTTGCCCTCCATCATGCCCAAAACTACCAGCAAAAACGCATTATTTACTGTCCACCGTTTACCAGTATTATTGAACAAGCCGCCCAAGTTTACCGAGAGAGTTTCTCAGAAAATGCCGTATTAGAACATCATAGCGGTGTGGTATTTGATACCCATACCGATGAATTACACCATTACCAATTCGCCGCCCAACGTTGGGATTATCCGATTATTGTATCCACAACGGTTCAACTGTTTGAAAGTCTGTTTAGTCGCCACCCTAGCCAATGCCGTAAAGTGCATCGCATTACTAATAGTGTGATTATTTTAGATGAAGTTCAGGCATTACCGACAAAGTACCTCAAACCGATCATGTCCATGTTACGGGGATTGGTGGACAATTGGAATTGTTCTGTGGTATTCTGTTCAGCAACTCAACCCTGGTATGGGATTCTCGATCTCCCGGAAATTCGCGATATTGTACCGCTAAATCAGCGTCAAAGCCACGCCAAAACACTCCAGCGAGTCGAGTATCACTATCAGTCACAAGCCTGGGATTGGCATGATTTACTCCAGGATATCCGCCAACGTTCCCTAAAGAATGCCCTCGTTGTTGTTAGTGCTAAAATCGATGCCCGTCAGGGATTCAAGGTATTATCGGAACTGGGAAATACCTTTCACCTGAGTACGAATATGTACGCCGCCCATCGTCGCCGGGTACTCAACCAAGTGCGCGATCGCTTGAACCAGGATTTGCCTGTTTATCTAATCAGCACCCAATTAATCGAAGCTGGCGTGGATATAGACTTCACGGCTGGGTATCGTGCGATCGCGGGCTTAGATTCCATCATCCAAACCGCAGGACGAGTCAACCGTAATCATAAATCAAATCACGCCATTCTTACCATATTTGAACTCAAAAATCAAGGGTTTCCGCAGCAAGACCGGGACAAAATTCAAATCACCCGCAATTTACTCAAAGCGGGTCAATCTTTACACGATGAAGCCAGTTGTCAAGACTATTTCAAAAGCTTTTTAGCCAATCCTGCGGTCAACTTAGATCAGCAGGAGATTCAAAAGCGGCGAGAAGGTTTTATGTTTAAAGATATCGATACTCACTTCCAAATGATTGAGGATAATAAGGTTAATGTAATTATCCCCTTAGAAGACACCGCCAAACAACTGATTGAATTAGCGCAAAAGCAACAGAGATTGAGTCAAAAAGAATGGCGACTCCTACTGCACTATGCTGTCGGCGTTACTCCAAAGCTAGCCGATGCTTCCTCCCAAGAAATATTTCCCGGCTTACGAGTTTGGCAGGGCGACTATAATCCTAATTTTGGTATTGTTACCGAATAGGCGATCGTTTCAGTGACGGGTTGAGGAAGGGCGGGTTTTGTTGAAAGGTTATTGGTTTCTGGGTTAATTTTGTCCCTAAACCCGCCCCTACATTAGATTTATTGTGCCGATATCAGATTGATAGATTCTAGCCGATTATTAGGCGCGATCGCCTCCCAAAGATATGGGGATAAATTGGGGATTCAGGTGTTCGGTTGGCTGAGATGGTGGGGAAGGGCGGGTTTTGTTGAAAGGTTATTGATTTCTCGGTTAATTTTGTCCCTAAACCCGCCCCGACATTAGATTTATTGTGTCAAGATCAGATTGATAGATTAACCGGAAACTGGGCAATAAAACCTAGCCGATTATTAGGCGCGATCGCATCCCAAAGATGTCGGGATAAATTGGGGATTCAGGTGTTCGGTTGGCTGAGTGGGGAAGGGCGGGTTTTTTCGAAAGGTTATTGGTTTCTCGGTTAATGTTGTCTCTAAACCCGCCCCTACATTGGATTTATTGTGCCGATATCAGATTGATAGATTAACCTCAAACCTGACAATAAAACCTAGGCAATTGTTAGACGCGATCGCATCCCAAAGACGTAGGTATAAATTGGGGATTCAGATGTTCGGTTGGCTGAGATGGTGGGGAAGGGCGGGTTTTGTCGAAAGGTTATTGGTTTCTCGGTTAATGTTGTCCCCAAACCCGCCCCTACATTGGATTTATTGTGCCGATATCAGATTGATAGATTAACCTCAAACCTGACAATAAAACCTAGGCAATTGTTAGGCGCGATCGCATCCCAAAGACGTAGGTATAAATTGGGGATTCAGATGTTCGGTTGGCTGAGATGGTGGGGAAGGGCGGGTTTTGTTGAAAGGTTATTGGTTTCTCGGTTGATTTTGTCCCTAAACCCGCCCCTACATTGAATTTATTGTGCCAAGATCAGATTGATAGATTAACCGGAAACTGGGCAATAAAACCTAGCCAATTATTAGACGCGATCGCCTCCCAAAGATATGGGGATAAATTGGGGATTCAGGTGTTCGGTTGGCTGAGATGGTGGGGAAGGGCGGGTTTTGTCGAAAGGTTATTGGTTTCTCGGTTAATGTTGTCTCTAAACCCGCCCCTACATTGGATTTATTGTGCCGATATCAGATTGATAGATTAACCTCAAACCTGACAATAAAACCTAGGCAATTGTTAGGCGCGATCGCCTCCCAAAGATATGGGGATAAATTGGGGATTCAGATGTTCGGTTGGCTGAGATGGTGGGGAAGGGCGGGTTTTGTTGAAAGGTTATTGGTTTCTCGGTTAATTTTGTCCCTAAACCCGCCCCTACATTGGATTTATTGTGCCGATATCAGATTGATAGATTAACCTCAAACCTGACAATAAAACCTAGGCAATTGTTAGACGCGATCGCCTCCCAAAGATATGGGGATAAATTGGGGATTCAGGTGTTCGGTTGGCTGAGATGGTGGGGAAGGGCGGGTTTTGTTGAAAGGTTATTGATTTCTCGGTTAATTTTGTCCCTAAACCCGCCCCGACATTAGATTTATTGTGTCAAGATCAGATTGATAGATTAACCGGAAACTGGGCAATAAAACCTAGCCGATTATTAGGCGCGATCGCATCCCAAAGATATGGGGATAAATTGGGGATTCAGGTGTTCGGTTGGCTGAGATGGTGGGGAAGGGCGGGTTTTGTTGAAAGGTTATTGGTTTCTCGGTTGATTTTGTCTCTAAACCCGCCCCTACATTGGATTTATTGTGCCGATATCAGATTGATAGATTAACCGGAAACTGGGCAATAAAACCTAGCCAATTATTAGACGCGATCGCATCCCAAAGACGTAGGGGCGGGTTTAGGGATTAAAGGAGTTAACCCACCTCAAAATAAACAACGAAACCCGCCCTGATCCCAACCTAAATTTGACGAATGACGTAGCTTGCTTCTCGCGAAGCGAGTATGACATAAGACGAATGACATAAGACGAATGACAAATAACTACGCCACCTGACTCAACGCCTCCGTCAGATAATCCGCCGTGGCTTCCACAAGCGCGATCGCGTTTTCATATAGCATCCGAGTAGGTCCCAGAATTCCCACACTGCCCACAGGTAGATTATCCTGTTCGTAGGTCGCACTAACTAACGTACAGGTTTGCATCGGTTCCAATGGATTTTCTGACCCAATTCGTACTTTTGCCCGACGCTTAGAATTCAAATTATCCGGAAGTTCAAAGATTAGGGGCCAAAGTTGTTCCTGTTCTTCTTCCAACAGATGCAGCAACATTTGAACTTGTTGCAACTCAGCAAACTCCGGCTGACGCAATAACTCGGCAATCCCTCGAACTAAAATCGGCGTAGCTACCGATGTTTTCATCGGACGAGTTAATTCTGCCAATACCTTCTTCAAGAAATCAGCATACTGGGCAAATTCGCGGTCAAGTTCACTCCAATCCAAGTTAACCAGTTCACCCAGAGAACGTCCCCGAAGCTTACTACTTAAAAAATTAGATAATATCTGTAACTCTTGCTCAACAGCCGCTTCATCCGGTGGATCATCCTCTGATACCGAAGGCAATTCCATGACAATGGATTGGGTTTGATAGGCATCAGTCACCACAATCAACATCACCCGCCCTGGTGCGACAGACACCAATTGCAAATGGCGCAATCGGGTGGTTTGAGTTTGAGGTAAGGTAATCAGGGTAATGTACCCACTCAAGGTTGAGAGAATTTGCCCCGCATCCCGTAACAAAGCCTCAAAATTGAAATCGTCTCCCTTCAAATGATCTGATAGTAATGTCTCGGCTTGACGTCCCAACGTATTGGAGGGTTTTATCAGCCGATCGACATAAATCCGATATCCTGAATCCGAGGGAACCCGTCCTGCAGAGGTATGAGGTTGATAGAGTAAGCCAGATTTTTCTAGAACGCTCATACAAGAGCGAATTGTAGCAGGACTAACACTCAGATCATACTCATGGGCTAAAACTTTGGAACCCACAGGTTCCGCCGTCGCAATGTAATGACGGATAGTTGCCCAGAGAATATGTTGTTGCCGACTATTAAGACTGACGTGTACAGACATTTGAAAAAAAGCCGAACGTAATCAGATTTTCACCAGAATTCTTTAAAATCATGAGGGTTATGGCGAATTTCTGGAGAAATGTCTCTCCTAGATATCCCTAAAGATAGGTTAAATCGCCAACGCCGCTAAACTGACCTTTTAAGTGACAGACTTTCCTGGTTGGATAAGTATTGATCCAAAGATAACAGAAGAAACTAGGATTCTGTAGCTTGCCATGATCGACTGCTAGTAGCGAGGGATGGTAGGATCGACCGTTGCGGAGTATGCATCAATTCCACCGACGACATTTTTGACATTGGTAAACCCCTGATCCGCTAACCACTGACACATTTGAGCCGAACGGATACCGTGGTGACACATCACCAAGGTTTCAGCCTCAGCTTCAAAGCGGCTGTGGATTTGGTCGGACCATTGGGCAAATTCGCTTAAGGGGAGAACATCAAACCCCTGAATATGCGCGATCGCGACTTCCTGGGGTTCTCGCACGTCGATAAGCTGAAGTCCTTGCGGGGATTGGTTGATCCGCTGCGCGAGTTCCTCAACACTGATTTGGGGAATAGATTGATTAAAGGATTGAGCTGACATAACTGATGCAAGGAAAATAATACATACCAGAATACCGATATCCTTAAGATTGGCAAAGGGTGTGGGGGAGCTGGGGGAGCTGGGAGAGCTGGGGGAGCTGAGGGAGCTGAGGGAGCTGAGGGAGCTGAGGGAGCTGAGGGAGCTGAGGGAGAGCGTGTAGGGGCGGGTTTTACCATTAACGGGAAGGTTGTCACCCTGATATCACTAAACCCGCCCCGATTAGAGTGCAAGTCACCTTCAACAAAGGACATAAGACGTAGCTTGCTTCTCAAGGGAAGCGAGTATGACGAATGACATAAGACAAATGACATAAGACAAATGACAATGAAACTACGCTCGTTTTTTTATGCCTTAGTAGCCAGTGTGGTAATGTTGCTGTTACTCGCTGGCGGTGGTTGGTTTTGGGTTAGCGCCCACAGCCCCCTAAATCTCTTGCAGGAACAAGAGGTCAAGACTCCCACGGCGGCGATTTTTGTGCCGAAACAAGCCCCCGCCATGATATCGTTGCTTGTGAATCCAGACCGTTTGGCTGCGTTGCGGGAAGTGATGGTTCCACCCCAGAAGCGACGAGGTGCGATCGCGGAATTTAAGCAACTGGAAAATAGTCTGCTGGCGAATTTGGGACTGGATTATCAACGGGACATTCAACCCTGGATTGATGATGAACTGACGCTGGCGGTAACGTCGTTAGATGTTGACCGGAATCCCGAAAATGCGGCACAACCAGGATATTTACTTGTTTTTACGACCAACGATCCTGAAGCCGCGCAGGAACAGGTTTATTCTCGACTCGCGATTACCGACCCAGCCGATTTAGTGGTTGAATCCTATAAAGGGGTCAACCTAATTTATCAATCCTCGAATCCCCCAGGGAAAAAGGTAGCAAAGGATACAGACTCTCGTTCCATCCCGGATACCTTAACCAGCGCGATTGTGGGCGATCGCTTTGTCCTCTACGCCAATCAGCCTAAGGTCTTGCGGAATGCGATTAATACGGTACAAGTTGCCGATTTGAGTTTGGCAGAAAATTTCGATTATCAACAACTGCTGCAAAGTCTGACGGAACCACGTATTGGATTCAGCGTGGTGAATGTACCCGCCCTAGCCGCTTGGATTTCCAATCAACCCATTCCTAATCGCGAGTCGTTTGAGGCGTCCAAAAGCTTGGCGATTACCTTGTCCCTCACTCGTCAGGGGTTGTTAGCACAAACGGCGATTCCTCGGTCAAAATCGAGTCCAGAACCGATTACCCCAGTCCTATCTCAGCCTGTTGATGCTCTCCAGTACATTCCCACCCAAAGTGCGTTAGCAATTGCTGGGGTGAATTTAAACCAATTTTGGGAACAACTGTCCACCCGACTGGAAACCGATGAGAATCTAAGTAGCTTACTCGACCAAGGAATTGCCCAGTTAGAGTCTCGTTGGGGGATTCAATTACCAGAAGAGATTTTCAGTTGGGTGGAAGGGGATTATGCCCTATCCCTGTTTCCTCGACCGGATCAACCGAATCCCGACTGGATTTTTGTGGCGCAAACGGCTAATAATGATCGGGCAATTGACGCGATTGAGCATTTGGATATCGTCGCCAAGCAGCAGGGACTCAATGTGGGAGAACTCCCGTTTGGCGATCGCACGACGACGGCGTGGACGAAGTTGGTGACAGGGAAAGCGCTGAAGAATCGCCAAGATGGGTTGTTAAGTCTACAAGCCCAAGTTCGGGGGGTTCATACCACTGTGGAAGACTATGAAGTGTTTGCCACATCCATTGAGGCGATGGACGCCGCCCTTGGGGGCGTGAAGGATTCACTGGTTCAGAACCTAGACTTCCAGAACGCGATCGCCGCTTTACCTGCTCGAAATGATGGGTATTTCTATCTAAACTGGTTAGAGAGCCAACCCTTAATTGAGCGTCAGCTTCCCATTTTGCGGGTGGTGGAACTCATTGGTCAACCTTTATTTAACCACCTGCGATCGCTAACCATTACCAGTTATGGTGTGAATCAGGATGTTCAACAGAGTCAGTTATTTTTTCAATGGGTTGATCGTTCCTCTGGCTAAAACGAATTGGTCTCGGAATAGAGTTATCATCAACAAGGTAGGGGCGACCCGCTTAGCCTAATTAACAACGCCAGAAACAGGGCGGGTTTACATAAGTTACCAGTTTTTGCTTACATGGTATCGGTAAAACCCGCCCCTACAGACGGTCGGGTCGCCCTCTACTCAATTGGGTCGGGTCGCCCTCTTCTCAAACCTTTATATCAGAACGTTTTTCATAGGAAGTTGATGGAACCAACAATCCGACCCAGAGTTAAAATTTGCTGCATTAGTAGCATGAACGAAGCCAATTTAGCCATTCGTTATGGCGCTGCTGCCATAGGCTTAGTATCCGAGATGCCCAGTGGACCGGGTATAGTGTCTGAAGGCTTGATTGCCCAAGTCACCACTAAAGTCCCTCCGGGTGTCTCTTCATTTCTACTCACCAGTAAATTTGATACCTTAGCCATTGTTGCCCAGCAACGACGCCTAGGCGTTAACACGATTCAGATTTGCGATCGCCTACAGTGGGGAAGCCATGATGATTTACGTCAGGCATTACCTGGAATTGCCATTGTCCAAGCGATTCATATTACCAGCGAAGCCGCGATCGAGGAAGCGTTAGCCGTTGCACCCTCGGTTTCTGCATTGATACTCGATTCGGGGAATCCCCTGTTACCAGAAAAAGAACTGGGCAGAACCGGGCGAGTTCATGATTGGACGATTAGCCGACGCATCCGGGAATTAGTCAACGTGCCTGTTTTCTTAGCGGGTGGACTCACTCCAGATAATGTCAAGGATGCGATTCAAGCGGTTCAACCCTTTGGCGTGGATGTCTGTAGTGGGGTTCGCACGAATGGCAAATTAGATGAAGATAAGCTCTCTGAGTTCTTCAATCAAGTGTACAAAAGTTTCAAAACTCAGTAACTGAGGTCGTTTGCGGGGTGATTTTGTTGGTGTAGATGAGGACAAATATCCCAGAGATTTTGCCACGTTTAGCCGCTCATAGTTTGTAGTAAGGGCTTTAGCCCTTATTCCCCACGCGATCGCTTATCAGGATGAACCAACCCATCGTGCGATCGCGCAGCATCACCCCAGCCTAGAGGTGATTCAATTTATGCATATTTTCCCTCAAGTTGAGAGATAAGCTGTTGGGCATTTAAACCTTAATGTCAATAAGGGTGAAAGCCTTGTAGTGCGTTTAGCGAAGCCATGCCGCAGGCTTTAGCGAAGCCATGCCGCAGGCTTTGCATCTTGCTCGCTACTAATACCCAATTTAAATGCATGACAGCTTAGGACATTTTTCCCTGTTCCCTGTTCCCTCTTGGGATCAACTGATGTCCTAACATATCCTCGTAGTGCTATAAAGATACAATCCAAAAATGTGGATGAAGCGTCAATCCATAATCCAAAATTGTTATCATGTATCACCTTTCTCGCCGTCACTTCTTACAATTTGCTGGCTCAACTTTAGCCACCTTGGGATTAAGCCAGTGGGATATTATCCAAAAAAGCCATCGCTATGCTAAAGTTCTCGCCCAAGATACTCCACGCAAGTTGGCGCTGTTAGTCGGAATTAATCAGTATCCCAATAGCGATCGCTTCGGCAATTTAGCAGGCTGTGTCACAGATGTAGATTTGCAAGAATACCTGCTGATTCACCGTTTTGGTTTCCATCCCCATGATATTGTCCGCTTAACAAGTGATGAAACTCCGAACAAGCAACCGACTCGCCAGATAATCTTAACTGCGTTTGAAGAACATTTAATTAAACAAGCCAAACCCGGAGATGTCGTTGTTTTCCATTTTTCCGGTCATGGTTCCCGATTATACGACCCAAATTCCCTCCAAAATTGCCCCAACCAAATTGTTAATGATCAATTGAATAGCACATTAGTTCCTGCTGATGATGGGCAAAATGGCATTGCACTAGATATTATGGGACGCAGTTTATTTCTGTTGATGTCGGCGTTAAATACTGAAAATGTTACGGCAGTACTGGATAGTTGTTACTCTGGGGGTGGCACTCGTGGAAACTTTCGCGTGCGTTCCGTTTCCGGTAAAGAATTTCAACCCAGCCCGGAAGAAATTGCCTATCAAAAGCGCTGGATGGAAATGTTACAACTATCTCCGGAAAAAGTTACTAATCGGCGCTGTCGGGGAGTCGCTAAAGGGATTGTTGTTGCCTCCGCGCAACGGGATCAAGAAGCTTTAGATGCCTATTTAGGTGGCTTTTATGCAGGTGCATTTACCTACCTGATGACACAGTATCTCTGGCAGGAAACGGATACGGTAGGGAATGCTATTGCCAAGATTGCTCACAACATAAAGTCCCTTTCTAGTCAAGTGCCGTTAGCGGATGGCGATCGCAATCGTCCTATCTACTTTTTTAACCGACAAGTGCCTCCTGCGGATGCGGTGATTACCCAAGTTAACGGTGATGAGGCAATGTTGTGGCTGGGGGGAGTTGGGAGAGAAAGTTTGGAAGCCTTCCAACCGGGTGCTACATTTGCAATGGCAAACGATGGGGGACAGAATTCTGGCAAGCTAGAGTTGGTATCCCGTGACGGTTTGTGGGGGGAAGCGAAGTTAGTGGAACGGGGGGGAGTGACTTCGCTACAACCGGGAATGCTGCTGCAAGAGTACAGTCGCGTCATTCCGGCGAATCTCACCCTCCGCCTCGGTGTCGATCCGTCACTTTCGGGTGAGATTAATCTACTACAAAATGCGATCGCGGCTCTGCCTCGGACGGAAATCGTTCCCGCACAACCGGGAAATGTTCCCTATCCTGGCGGCGTGCAATCTATCCTCAGTCGCGTCAGTGCCGATTCTCGTCGGGAATTGCAACGGGATGGGGTTGCGAATCTTCCGGCTGTGGGTAGTATTGGTTTATTTACGGAAGCCTTTGTCCCCGTACCGCGATCGTTTGGTGAGGTGGGAGAGACGGTTGTGGGTGCGATCGAACGTCTCGAACCTAAACTAAAATCGTTTTTAGCTACCCATATTATTAAAAAAACGCTCAATGCAGGGGCTTCTCAACTAAATGTGGACGTGTCGATGCATTTGGTAGAAGAACCGGAACAGGTACTTGCTAGAACGACGACGGGGCGAGAGCAAGCCAGTCAAGAGTCAGTGTATCCTAACCGCTTACCCGTACAAAAGCTGTTTCAGTTTCGCGTCACGAACCGGGAAAGCGAACCCCTGTATCTGACAACGCTGTTGATTGACTCAACTGGTGGGTTAGTGGTAGTGTTTCCCTATCTTTATCCCACGTCTAATGAAGGGATGCGCTTAGATCCAGGGCGCACTTTAACGATTGGCGATCCGAAGCAATTGAGGTTACAGGCGAAGGAAAGCGGAACGGCTGAAGCGTTGGTAATTGCTAGCCGCACACCGATGGAAAGGGCGGTTAAAACGTTGGTATCGTTAGCGCAGGAGTTGAATCGGAGTGAGGGGGCGTTGGCGTTGAGGGAACCGGTTGAGGTGGTTGGGGATTTGTTGGCGGATTTGAGTGAGGAACGCAGTATTGCGGCTGTGAGAGCGAGGCGTATCAGTACGGCGGAAATTGCCACATTGTCGATTACATTTGAGGTGAGCTGAGCGAGTGTGAATAACGGTATAATTTCCGGCAGATCCCCGACTTCTTAGTTGAAACCTTGATTCCTATGAATGAATTTGAAATAGAAGTCGGGGATCTAGGTTGTCTTTTCATCCTTGCGATCGGCAACGCTTGGAGAGTTCGCATACAACGAGCATTCGTTTCTCGATAAGTTGAGTAATTTTTTGCATAACCTTCTCCGTAGGGGAGATATGTACGAGCAGTTTGCTAACCCATTAATTTAATAGAGAAAGTTGTCTATGTATCGTCATTTCTACCGTCTTAGCATTGTTACTGCCACCTTACTCATCGGGTTCAGTTGTCCGTTACCAGTGGTGGGGAATAGTGGGGGAAGCGATACTGCATTGGCGCAGGCGCAGACAATAGAAGAACGGAATAATCAGGCATTACTTCTGCACGTAGTAGGCTTCCAGCAGTATCAAAAAGGTCAGTTGAGAGAAGCTTTGGAAACATTTCAAAAAGCTTTGGCGATTGTTAGAGAAATTGGAGAACGTAAAGGTGAAGGAGTTACTCTCTACAGTATTGGTTTAGTTTACGAGGAGTTGGGACAACGCTACAAAGCTTTAGAGAACTTTCAGCAAGCTTTAGCGATTTACGCCGAAACTGGCGATCAAAATAAGGAATTGGCAACTCTTAGCCGTATTGGGCTAATTTACGCTAGCTTGGGACAGGACGATAAAACCTTGGAAGTATTTCAGCAAGCTTTAGGAATTACCAGAACAATTAACAATAAATTAGAGGAAGGGAGAATACTCGGTGGTATCGGATCAGTCTATCGTAACTTGGAGCAATATCCCAAAGCCTTAGAGTATTTTCAGCAAGCTGTAGTCATTTACAGAGAAACTGACGACAAGGTATTAGAAGGATCGGCTCTCAATGCGATTGGGGGGATTTACGACAAATGGGGACAATACCCCAAAGCCTTAGAGTTCTATACCCAAGCTTTAGCGATCCACGAAGAAATTGACGATAAGCACACCAAAGGAGCTACTCTTAATGGACTTGGATTAGTTTATGACAGCTTGGGACAATACCCCAAAGCCTTGGATCACTTTCAGCAAGCATTAGCCCTTGTCCAACAACTTGACGACCAAGAGGCAAAAGCAAGTACTCTTAACAATATTGCAGGAGTTTACTACAATCTGGGACAATACTTTAAAGCTTTGGAGAACTTCCAGCAAGCTTTAGTCATTCGTCAAGAGATTGGCGACAAAGTAGGAGAAGCGGCTACTCTCAGCAATACAGGATTAGCCTATCACAAGTTGGGAGAATACCCCAAAGCTTTGGAGAATTTTCAGCAAGCTTTAACGATTACCAAGGAAATTAGCTCTAAAAATGGGGAAGCGGCTACTCTTAACAATATTGGGTTAATCTATCGCAACTTGGGACAATATACCAAAGCATTAGAGTCCTATAGTCAAGCTTTAGCGATTACCATAGAAATTGAAAATAAAGCAGGAGAAGGCTCTGCTCTCAATAATATTGGGCGCGTTTACTATAGTTTGGGACAGTCCCTTGAAGCCTTGGAGAGCTTTCAACAAGCTCTAGCGATTTTTAAAGAAATTGGTGAGCGAGCAGAAGAAGGTAATACGCTTACTAATATCGGAAGGGTTTACAATATTTTAGGTCAATACGATAGAGCAGAAAATGAATTATTCGCAGCTATTGAGGCTTGGGAGTCACTACGATCGCGAGAATTAAAAGATAACCAGAAAATCTCCATTTTTGAACAGCAAGCTCATACCTATCGCTTCCTGCAACAAACATTGGTCGCGCAGAATAAATTTGACCAAGCCTTAGAAATTGCCGAACGCAGTCGCGGACGTGCTTTGGTGGAGCTATTAGACTCTAAGCTTTCACAAAATCCCAACGATCAACTCAATATCAAACCCCCAACCATTGAAGAAATTAAGCAAATTGCCTCCGAACAAAACGCCACACTAGTTCAGTATTCGGTTATTCCTGAACCGTTCAAAGTTCAAGGAAAAGAAGAATGGCAGCCCTCAAAACTTTACATCTGGGTCATCAAACCCACAGGTGAAATTGCCTTTAAGCAAGTAGATCTCAAATCCCTCGATACATCCCTAAAAAACCTCGTTACCACCAGCCGTGATAATATTGGTGTCAGAGGTCGCAGTCTCTTCGATGTAACCGTCGTCAATCCCCAACCCGAAAACTCAACCGAAAAATTACGGCAACTCCATAAACTACTCATCGCCCCCATTGCCGACTTGCTACCCAAAGACCCCAACGAGCGAGTCATCTTCATCCCGCAAGACTCCCTCTTTCTCGTCCCCTTCCCCGCCCTGCAAGACGAGCAAGGCAAATACTTAGTAGAAAAACATACCATCCTCACCGCACCCGCCATCCAAGTTCTCGACTTAACCCGCAAGCAGAAGCACAACATTCAAAACTCAACCGGAGATGTGCTAGTCGTCGGCAATCCTACCATGCCCAAAATCCAATTTGGGGAATTAGTTGCCAACTTAACCCCTCTCCCTGGTGCAGAACGAGAAGCCAATCAAATTGCCGACTTCTTCAACACCGAAGCCCTGATAGGTAGCCAAGCCACCAAAGCAACAGTGATGGAGAAAATGCAGCAGGCACGCATCATTCATCTAGCCACCCACGGCTTACTCCATGATTTTAAAGGCTTTGGCGTACCAGGAGCGATCGCCCTTGCCCCTTCCGGTAAACCTGATGATGTCGTTGATGGTTTACTCACCGCCGGGGAAATCTTCGACATGAAACTCTCTGCCGATTTAGTCGTCCTCAGCGCTTGCGACACCGGGCGCGGCGACATTAAAGGAGATGGTGTCATTGGCTTATCTCGCTCGTTAATATCTGCCGGAGTTCCCAGTATTTTAGTATCCCTCTGGGCAGTTAACGATGATTCTACCGCCTTTTTAATGACAGAATTTTACCGCAATTTACAACAAAATCCTGACAAAGCCGTTGCCCTACGTCAGGCAATGCTGACAACAATGAAACAATATCCTAATCCTAAACAATGGGCAGCGTTTACCCTCATCGGTGAGGCTGAGTAATCAGCACAGAAGCGAACCTTTGGAACGAAACCCAACGCCATCGTTAGCCTGTTGGGTAACGCTTACGCTCTACCCAACCTACAAGAGCATTTTGTGCAAAACTGACATGCTCCCGATAGACAGTGCGATCGCGTGTGGATTAGAACTTGGAAAGAAAGAGCGATCGCCTTGAATTCTCTGAACAACCTTATAGGCGCACACATTTTCCCACAATAAAAATAAAATACCCGAAAAATCCGGACAAGTCAAGGGTAAAGCTCCACCATCCCTAAAGAAATTCCCCAGACTCCAAGATAGGCGATATTTTTCTCAGTGCGTTAGCGAAACTTCCCGCAGGAATCGCCCACCCCTACACTTAGACAAACCGAGAACTCACAAAGACTTAAACTCAATGGTACTGACTGGTATGCTGGTGGGCAATGCCCACCCTACGGTATATCAAGAGTTTCGACGAGCCAAAGATGCACGGTTTCCAGTGCTATTCGACTTAAACTGTAATATTAGAGCGATCGCAACTCTAACCCTGAAACTATCTCCCCATGACTTCCACCGTTCCCTCACCCAACCCAACTCTCCCCAACCATACCCAACTCCCCGAATCTGATGGTTCTTTTGTGAAGAATTTCCAAGAACATCCCCAAAGTATCCTATTAACGGATTCTATAGAACCTATTCTCCAAGAACGTCATCCTAACGGGCGTTATTGTATTGGTCAAGATTGCGGGATTTATTGGCGGATGACAGAACCCCCCGAACGCGGTGCAGAAGCACCCGATTGGTTCTATGTCCCGAATGTTTCACCCACCCTCGGTGGTCAAGTACGGCGTTCCTACGTCCTGTGGCAAGAGTTAATTCCTCCGTTTATTGTCTTAGAATTTGCCTCAGGGAACGGCGCAGAGGAAAGAGATAGAACCCCTTTATTTCCAGAAGAAGGCGGAATGCAAAAGCCAGGTAAATTCTGGATTTACGAACAAGTGATTCGTCCAGCATTTTACGGCATTTATGAAGTCAGCCGTGCCAGTATTGAAGTCTATCACTTGATCGAAGGTCAGTATCAGGTCATTCCAGCTAACGAACGAGGTCATTACGCGATCGCTCCTTTAGGAGTAGAATTAGGAATTTGGCAGGGACAGTATCAGAATGTCGAATTACCGTGGCTGCGCTGGTGGGATGACCAAGGCAATCTTCTGTTAACAGGTCGTGAACGATCAGAACGGTTAGCTGCACAGTTGCGAGCTGCGGGGATTGAACCTGAAGTTTAGGAAATCGCCCAGACTCCCAGATATGCGATCGCACAGAGAAAAGAGTTCAAAAATTCCCATAGAAGTTTTGGATAAAAGACTCCAACAATTCTTTCACCTCAACCACGCCACTGACCAAACGGTCATAATCTGCGGCACTCAGCAATTCCAACTCATAACACAGCAGCAGATAATACTCCACCTCAATCGCCGCATCCCGCGCCAACCGCAGGAAGCTGAGTCTGTCCTCCGCCTCTTCGCGATCGCACCCCTGAGCAATTTTAATCGGAATCGCTGCACAAGCTAAACGAATCTGTTGAGTTAACCCCAGTAATTCCTCTTCCGGAAACCCTTTAGTCACCTGATAAACCTCAACGGTTAACTCGTGGGCTTTGTTCCATTCTTTCAACTTACGAAAATCCGTCATCCTTCAAATTCTCCTTTGCTAATCAATTGGCTAAATTGTTCATCATTCATAGCGAAAAAAACCATGAACAATGAACAATGAACAATCAACAATTAACCCATTTACGGCACCTGTAACCCCACCAATTTATCCTCTGGGATATAACTGCGGAACATGCCATTATCAGCAGAAACCATCACCAACTGCAGCAGATAATCCGGTTCAACCTGCAAATCTGCCCAGGGTACAGCGACCTCTAAACATTGCTTAAGCGCAACTTGGGCGCGACTGGTACGGGGATGCCATTGATAATAGTCTGCGGCTTCTTCTAACCAAGTCGAACCGGTTAACAAATTAATCCCTAAGTGGTGGTGAAACAAATAGTTCACCGGGGCAGTATCGGGAACCTCCGCTAAAGGTACTGGACTATTGTTAACCGTTCGATTCGGATAAAACCATAATAAATGCAATTCCGGAGGAATATCCTGACCAATTTGAATTCCTGCCTGAAAATCCAATCGCAGGTAAAAATTAAGGTGATCCAAACCATACCATAACCGCTGAATCAGACTACTGCGGTGCATCGTTCCCCGTGCGCCACCTACTTCGATGCGACCCGCTTTATCCCAATCTTGCTCATCGCCAAAGCCATCAATTACTGGATGAATAAAACTCAGGGGTCGGTGATCGCCTTTCGATTCGTAGGTGTCTAGAGGTTGCTTAAGACTAGCCGGAATCGGTTCATTTAATGCCTCATAAATCCCACTCAAATGTTCCCGAAATAACTGGTCAAAAATAGCATCTTGGTTGGATGAATGACCCTCACCAAACCACCAGAACCAATCTGATCCTTCTGCTGCATATAAGGCTTCCCAGACTTCCGGATTGTTGTCTGGTGTAGCTTCGGGATGATTTGCTAAGGTTTGCCGTGCTTGGGTGAGTAAATCCCACGCCCGATTTTTAACCGGATCACCAATCCAAGTGCTAAAACTACCATCTACCCATGATCCACTATGGAGTCGATCTGCGGGAAGTGTTGCTGTAGGAGGAAACTGATCCAAAAATTCCGACACCGTGACCAATTTTATCTGCGGATGCGCCGAGAGTTTTTCATACAACGAGGAGAGGAAAGGAATCCCGTCTTTTTGATAAAATTCCCAGCAGTTCTCCCCATCCAAGGCAATCGTTACTAGCCACGGTTGATCTAATCCAGTCCCTCCCTCTTGCTGTCGGCGTTGGATGGAACGGGAAATCGCTTCTAAGTGGCTAACAAAATCCGTTGACGCCTGCTTGGGTTCCATTGACCCGTAGGAAAAGCCAATTAAATCCGATAAGCGGTGATCGCGAAACACAATAGCCAAGTTCCCCTGCGGTGTCTCTAAGCGATAGGGGCGATACAGCAATGTGGGTTCCATCAGGGTTCCGGTTTCATCCCGGTGGAAAAAGTGCTGCACTGTCCACCCCAATACTGCTTCATCGGAACAAATCCACTTAAATCCCGCCTCAGCGATATAGGGTAGAATTTTCGGACTCACCGACTGTTCTGAGGGCCACAAGCCGCGTGGTGTCCGTCCAAATCGTTCTTCATACATCTGCCATGCTTTTTGCAGATGACGGGGAATATCTTCTTCCCACTGGAAACGCTGTTGCGGTAATGTCATATCCGGAAGCGCCACTTGCCCGGAATGAGTATCGGCGAGTAAGGGTAAAATCGGGTGAGTATAGGGCGTTGTGGTCACTTCTAGCTGACCCGCTTCTTGCATCTTACGATGTTGAGGAATAATCCGCTTGAGGATATCTCGTTGTTTAGAATAAATGCGTTGGCGATCGCTTAATGTAAAGTTTCGTCCTTTTTCCAACCAAGCGGCAATTTCTGGGTCATCCCAGAATATTGGGTCAATCCACGCCAAATTATGCCATGCTAGTAAATCGCTGAAATCCTGATGCGTCCAATGATCTGCACACCAAGTTTTCCCCTTTTCTTGCCGCATCTCGTATAACTCAGCATATCGAGGATGGGGATCAATCAGGGTGCGGTGATTAGCATCGAAAAAATGCTCAACGATAAACTGTCGTTGATCCGGCTTGAGTTGGTCAGTCGGCGTCAGGGCTAACTCCAGATAGGGGTCAAAGGCTGTCCCCGCCATGTAATCTTCCAACTGCAAAATCAGCGACGGCACCAAGTTGACCGTTTGGTGTAACTTCGGATAGCGCTCTAACAATAGCACTAAATCCAAATAATCTTTTGTCCCATGCAGCCGCGCCCAAGGGAGGCGATACCGCCCATTTGACCCGGACACGCTGTTGCGACTTTTATAGAGGGGTTGATGCTGATGCCAGATAAAGGCGACGTATAATGGATGACTCATCGTTAATAGTAAACGTTAAGGGTCTAGAGTTTAGGTGTGAAGAGGGGGTTCTCTCACTTTATAACTCTTAACCCTTAACGCCAAACTAAAAACGCAGAATAACTATATTACTTGTTCAACTTCCACGATTTCCGGGATAAATTCCCGTAAGCGGCGCTCAATCCCCATTTTCAGGGTCATGGCAGAACTGGGACAAGACCCACAAGCACCTTGTAGCCGCAGTTTCACAATCGGACCGTCGATTTCCACTAAATCAACGTTACCGCCATCCGCCATCAGGTAAGGACGCAATTCATCGAGGACGGCTTCGACGTTTTCCGAGGTTAATGCTAAGGGGGGAGATAGTGTTTGAGTCATAATTCACCGAGTTTGACAGCACAACTAAGTCAATCCTAGCGTTCTTTGAGCATTTTGAATGATTGTCATGCTATAGCCCAAGGCAGAAGGCAAAAGAGTCCTTACTGGTACCTTCTCGTTTCAGCCGTTAAGAAAGTTCTAACCCGCTATACCTTGGACTTGAATAAAATTTGGTGTATGAACCAATAATTTGTCGGACTTATCGGGATTGTCAGGATTATCGGGGTGGTAGGGGCGAGTCGCTGCATATCTTAGGTGGTGTGAGAATTAATCTATCTCGACTCGCCCTTTTCTAAAGATACGCGGTGTCCGATAATGACTGATAAGCCGTCATGCCTTTAAATTGGGTATTAGTAGCGAGCAAGATGCTTAGTAGCGAGCAAGATGCTTAGTAGCGAGCAAGATGCTTAGTAGCGAGCAAGATGCTTAGTAGCGAGCAAGATGCTTAGTAGCGAGCAAGATGCTCGCACTACGACAAGCACTACGACAAGGATTTCGTCATTATTGACATTAAGGTTTAAATGCCGAACAGTTTACCTGATGCAGGGCGACCCGATAAAATTAAGGGTTGGGCGATATTAATTGTGTGCGGCGGGTCGCCCCTACAATCTATCCTGGAACTACCTCTGACACAAAAAACAGCAAAATCCAACACTTCCTGTCGGCGTTCCTTAGACAAGCGATTTACGATCGCCGCCACTTGTTCTGCTACTGATAGCCAGGTTTTAGTCTTGGCTTTCCATACCACAATAAATTGCTCAGGTGACAGTGTACATAATGCGATGGATTCACCATCCGGATTGGTAAATTATACCTCATAAGCCTTATCGGAGTAACATTCTACAATCGCCCCTTGCATACCAGAGTAAAGATTGTGTTCAGGCAAATTTACCAGTAACTTAATTCCATCAAATAACTCTGGTTCAATCATGGGCTTTTCCTCACGTAAAGAAATAAGTACCTTAATCTCAAGAGTTAGCAGGATGAGTATAGGAGAATCACAATGGGAGGTATACCTAATACAAATAGATACAACCAGTAATCTATAACCATTAATTTTAACCTTACATAAATTCCAACAATCCAGGTAATGTTAAAATTTTTTCTATACTGTACCCGGAAAAGCGCATAATCTTCCTGTTCATGATTATCCGGACACTCTCTAATTAGTTCCTCATACTTGTTTGATATTTCGTATAATTTTTTGGGAAATTCAGGATCGCTAGATTCACACTGTTTTAAATATTCAAACTCTCTATATAAACTTGACAGAGTTACAGCATTGTTGTAAAGGCGCTCTGCTCTTACTTGGTAATTTTTTGAACCTTCTAATAAACTCAGTACTAATATAAAAATAGATAAAATTATCGAAACGGCTGTATATATTTCATTTATCCTTGGGCATTCCGAATAATCAACAATACCTTGGATAATTGGGATTGATATACCGTAGATGGAAAGTATAGAAATGCTGGTAATTGAAAATTGATACTTATTGTTTAACCTACGTGCCGCATTGAAACGAGATCCCTTAGTGATCCAAATTCTGTCATCTAGCGATTTCGCATAAGCGTCTATATCATCTTTGTTACTCATCAATCTATCAATTAATTCTGTAATTGAAAAAGGCGAGCCACCTATTGATTCATCCAAAGCCAATCCTCCCACAAAGCTTTTAGCTGTAGGAGGTCAAAGCACCCAAAAGGGCAGGTTGATTACAGCCACTCCTAAGTGCAACCTTAGGAGGTCATCCCAATAGGGAAGAGGTGACTCGCTTTTCCATCCTAGCATTATCTCTCACGATAGATGAGCATCATCTTCTTCTAGCTCTGACAGGTTCCTTCTCTTAACACGCTCAAAAATATCGTTGATGTCCTCCTCAGAATATGGTTTGTCAGGATCGAGTTCTCCCAGCTGACTAAGAAACTCCCTTTTTTGGTTCACATTTTGATAGCTATTGTAGTTATGGATATATCCGCCTTGATGATTGTGTTTAGCTTCATAAAATGTTCTGGATAATTTCTTTAAGTTAGGAGGTGGTACTTTATCAAAGTCATCCAACCTATTAAAGAAACTAGCAATAATTTTATCAAGCTTGTAAAAAACAGAAATGTCATTAACAGCAATAAAGTAAAATACCCAACCATAACGTCTTTTTTCACTGATGGCTCCCGTTATTTTTTCGTTTAAGTCCATCATAAATATATTTTTTAGTTTATCTATGTCGTTATTATATTTATTTATTTTTCTTTGTCTTGTATATATATATCTGCTGAATTTTGCGGCAACAGAATGAATAAATCGTTCGACGGTGGCTATCCTAACTGTAACCTTAGGCAGTTCAAAGCGATATCCGAGATACTCAAATCTTTTATCCCCTGTCGCTGTATCTGTTTTATCTTCATTGAGCTTAAGATCCAAGCTATTAATTTTTTCTTTAAGTAAATTTTCAGCATTATTTACTTGAGAGTTATCCGTGAAAACTATTATGTCATCTACATAGCGAAAATAATCATAACCGCTACTATCCATCTCTTTCATCTCTTTCATCTCTTGATCTAATTCAGCCAAATAAATCGAGGCTAGTATGTTTGAGATGGATAATCCTTGCGGCACTCCCTTGCCTTCTATATATTTGCCTTTATCTTTTTTTCTATAGTTTTGAGGAACAGCGGGCGTTTCTATAGCTCTTTGAATGAGTTTTATGATTTTTATAGATGGGATTCTCTCCTCTAATTTACAAATTAGCTTCTCTCTATTGATTGAGCCATAGAAATTTTTGATGTCAGTACGAAATATTGCTACTTCAGAATGCTTTTTATTATTTAAAACTTTTATAATTTCAACTATATAGGTATTGGCGAGTTGACGGTGGACACATTCCGGAAATACCTTAAACAAAAGTTCTTTTAAGATATATAAAACAATTCGATCGCGTACAGTGGGAATGGCTATAACTCTTGGCGGCTTACCCCTTCCCTTAGATTTTAATAATTCTAAGTAAGGCGAAAATTTATAAGTTCCGCTTAAACACTTATCATGAATGACCTGAATCTGAGACTGAGCTTGTTTTTCAAATTGTGAGCCATTTATTCGATCAATGCCTTTAGTTGTGTTATATTTGAATTTTTCTTCATATATTTTATTCAATGAATCGATTTCACACAATGAAGTTAGGATTTGTTCTGGAGTCTGAGAAGTATTAGTCATGGAACAATAGGACTATATTTCATCTAAGTGACATCTGGTACTTTCGCCAAGGCTTCCCGCACTACTTCAGAACCTACACCCGGAATACAAGACTTTTCGGTTAAATGTCGCTTCCAAGCACGACTTCCAGGTTGTCCAGAAAATAATTGCAGGATATGACGGGTAATTTTATTCAGCTTCAATCCTTTAGCTACCCAATGATCAATATAATCCAACATTCCTTCCGCAACCTGATGGCGAGTGGGGGGTATACATTCCTCTTCAAATATCTGACAATCAGCTTGAGCAAACAGGTAGGGATTATCATAAGCGGCGCGTCCAATCATTACCGCATCGACAAATTTTAACTGTTCCTGTACCTGTTCTAAACTGGTAAATCCGCCGTTAATCTCAATAAATAACTGGGGAAATTCTTGCTTGAGGCGATGCACATCACTATACCGTAAAGGGGGAACCGTGCGATTTTCCTTGGGACTTAATCCCTGTAACCACGCCTTCCGCGCATGGACACTAAAATGCTGACATCCGGCTTCTGAGACAATACGGACAAAGTTTGCCATATCCTCATAGCGATCGCACTCATCTATGCCAATCCGATGCTTGACGGTAACTGGTATTGTAACCGCCTTAATCATCGCTTCCACCCCCCGCGCCACTCGTTCCGGTTGCGCCATCAGACAAGCACCAAAGTTGCCATTTTGCACGCGATCGCTCGGACATCCTACATTAAGATTAATCTGGTCATACCCCATCCCTTCAGCAATTCGGGCGCATTCGGCGAGTTCTAGGGGATTATCTCCACCCACTTGCAGCACTAAGGGTTTCTCTTCGGCGGAAAAACCCAACAGGCGATCGCGATCGCCATGTATAATTGCTGCACTGGTCACCATCTCGGTATAAAGGAGAGTGCGACGGGTAATCTGGCGCATAAAATACCGAAAATGGCGATCCGTGCGATCCATCATCGGCGCGATACTTAAGGGATACGTTACCGGGATGGTGTGAGGTTGAGGTAGAACGACGGTATTGGAACTGACCATTGGCGTGTAGAATTTGTCTGGATGCGATCGCGGTTTGTATCAGATCCAGACTAACAACTCAGGGACTTCCCAAACATATAGCAGACAAGCCACTTGACTAACGATTGTTAGACTTCACCCAATTCCTTTTCCGTGGATGGCTCAAGTTCCTGTCTCCTCTGAGTCAGTACCTGCTTCATATTGTCGCCGGATCAACCGCTGTATGGCAATGATCGCGGGATTGACTTCCACATAGCGACGCTGGGGATTTGCCAGATAGGTTTGCTGCTCACTTTCCATCATTTCAATATCTTGATTGAGAAATCGCATAAATACAAACCGTTCCAGTATGGTAGACAAGAGGGGGTCGAATAGCTTACGGAACCATTGGGGTAGGGGAATCTTGAAAAAGAATAGGGCAAAGGAACGACTTTCCGTTAGTCCGATGGGGAGGCGCATCAGGTAGAGGTTGGAGACGCCTTCGAGGGAACTGTAATAGTGGGGATAGCGATACTGTACCGATATCGTGCGGCGAGTCACTTGATCCGCGCGATCGCTCAACCCTAACCATTGAGCCATACGCCCTTTATAGGAGACATCGTACTCCGCACAGACAGTATTTTCCGTTTCCTGCAACCGCTTGAGAACTGGATCAAACCATCCTTGCAGGTTTTGGTGCAAAAATCCATGAAAAACATCCATGGTATTTTCATTACAAATCGAGAAATGAGACTTCATCCTGGCACTCACGGGAACCATAAACCAGTCCGGATGGTCAAATTCTGGCATATCTGGCAGTTGACAGGTTGTTGCTAGGGCTGGATCTCCAGGAAAGATCCAGATCAGCTTGTATTTTTCCTGAATCGGGTAAGTACGGACTTGAGCGCAGGGTAGTTTCTGTTCCGGGGGAAAGTAGGGAATGCCTACACATTTTCCTGCACCGTCAAACTGCCAGCCGTGATAGGGACAGGCTAAATACTCATCCTGAACAATGCCTTTGTGCAGTTCCACACCTTTGTGAGGACAAGCATTTTCTAAAGCATGGAGTTGACCGGTGGGAGTTCGGTAAACGGCGATGGATTGTTGCCAAATCTTGACAGGTAAGATTTGACCGGGTTTGATTTGATTTGCCCAAGCCACTGAATACCAGTAGTTGGGGTTAATCCCTACTTCTCTAATCGCGTTTTGAACGTTTTGGCTAGTTAGCGTTGTCGTCAGTTCCATATCGGAGCCTCTGTTGTCGATTTATTTGACAATATGTAGCCTGGAATTTTTTATGAGTCAATCGATTGTCTTATGTCTTATGTCTTATGTCATTCGTCCTTCGTCTACCCTGTCCCTTTGCTCTCTGCTATAGTTGTCAAAATCTTTAGGTATTTTAAGTTATGTTACGTGATCCTCGGCTGTTAGTGCTGCTAGTCGCCGGCTCTCTCACCACCATGGCGGGGGGAGTGGTGGCGCCAATTTTGCCAGAGATGATCCAGCAACTTAACCTTGATCCGGCATTAGCAGGGAATTTGGTCAGCCTGCATTGTCTAACCATTGCCCTATTTAGTCCACCATTAGGAATTGTGGCAGATCGGATCGGTCACTTGCGGGTGCTGATTCCGTCATTAATTCTCTACGCCTTATTTGGCACAGCCGGTGCCTTCATGCACTCACTAATGCCGTTGTTAGTCGTGCGGGGACTATTAGGTGCCGCCAGTGGCGGAATTGCGGCGGCGAGTTTGGGCATCTTGGGAAATATGTATGAAGGCGAAGCGCGATCGCAGGCGTTGGGATACGCAACCAGTACCCTAACTATTATGGGCATTGCTTTCCCCCTACTTGGGGGTTGGGTGGGTTCATTTCACTGGCAATGGGCATTTGGTCTGTATGGCATAGGACTACCTATGGCAATCTTAGCCGCACGGTTCTTACCGGAAAAATCCTCCCCAAAAACCAAGGCAGACGCTAAAGATGCTGGAAGTAAACTGCGCCAGGTTTTAGGACGCCCCTACACCCTACGCCTCTTATGCACACTCAGTTTGGTATCCATTGCGATGTATGCGGTGGTCATTTATGCTCCGCAATATCTCAAACAAACCATTGACGCCACAAGCGTGGTTAATGGAATTGTTTTAGCATCACGGGCAATAGGCGCAGCCATTATATCAGCATTTGGCGCGAAAAGGCTTGCCCAGCGCTGGGGACGACCTACGACTGTTGCGATCGGGTTAGGTCTGATGGCGTTAACTTTAAGTACGATTCCCATCCTGCACCAACTGGGTTGGATTTTGGTGACGGCTGTATTCTTTGGTATGGGATTTGGTTTGGTACTCCCCACCCTTTACGGCACTCTGGCGAATCTAGCTCCCCCAGACCTGAAATCCAGTGTACTAGCGGCTGGGACAGGCGCGGGGTTTTTGGGACAGTTTATATCTCCGATCCTGTTAGGACCCGTGTTAGCGTTCTGCGGTTTAGAGTGGGTGTTCTATGCGGCGGCTATTGTGGCACTATTGGCAGGATTGTTGCTATTTGCTCATCAGCAATAGGTCATTGGTCTGGGAACAGGGAACACCTCGGCTTCGCTCGGTGTGTAACAGGGAACAGGAAACAGGGCATTTCACTCTTATCGTTTTGTTCTCACCGCTTCTAAAAACCTAGACAAACCTACCCATCAGTAATTCTGCCTTGGTATAAGTCCACGGTGTAACTTTTGGTCGATAACCGTTAACGCTTGCGCTTGGCTGATACCCGGCATTGTTGCTCGATATCAGCCTTAACCAACGGCTCCCAGTTAGAGACGCTATAGTAATCGTGTCTACGATTGACTACAGGGCATCGACCAATAAAATTATTAAATTGATATAGAGCGCTCCATACGTGCTTTCTCGGATTCACTCCGAGATAGGCGGACACAGAGCGCGGCAATCTCTCACTTAAGTTCATGCCTCTTCTGGCAATTGCTAGGGCAGCTGCCACATCAGATGATAGTCCATACATCCGACTATATTTAACACAGCCTATCAAACTCGTGTAAGCTGGATTGCACAACTTTATAGTTATTCCTCGGTTGGATAAAATCGATGACAAAATCTGATAAAAACGACTGTATGCCCAGGCAGAAAGCATTCTAGCATATTTTTTCCCACGCTCTCTTAATTGAGCTTTCTTGGTGGAAAAATCCAAGCTTTCGCACAGAACGGGGCAGGCAAAATTCCTGGCTAAAGCTGCCAATTTCAAACAAACATCGACAAGTTGAGCATCTTGTTTACCTTTGGGTAAACCCGTCTGAAAAGGAATAGTTCCCTGAGCTTTTAAATTTCCTTGACCATCAACATAAGCCCAACCGATAGAACTAGGATTTAGATCGATACCCAGGGCACCATACTGAATCTCTCTACTAACCTTCTCCACCGCGGCGGGCGTGAATTGAACAGAGACAACCCAACGATTATCCTTTCTATAGAAGTGCCATGTTTTCGCACCACTATTGGGTAATCTATTAATCTGACGGGAGAAGCTGCCAATTTTTGATGTGACATATTTCCCAAATTTGGCTTCCAGACAATCGGGAACTCTCAACACCTCGGCTTCGCTCGGTGTTGACGCTGAGCGAAGTCGAAGCGTCAATTTGAGCGTATCTCCAGACCATTGACAAGTTTGATTCCCATAACTTTCATCCTTTGAACCAACAATAAATACTGACCCTCTGGATACCTTTACTCTAATTTTCGCCGATTTCAAATGTTTAATTTGATTTTGAAGTCGGTAGATATATCGCTTTTTCTGATGCCGACCTTGACGCAGATGATGCCAGTTAGTTTTTCTTGTCTTGAGGTTTGACGACAAGGGAAAATTGCAGCCATTTTTGGAGGATTGCCAGTTCTTTTTTCCATAGAACTTCCGAGCTAAATTAATTTTCTTTGTGGCTTTGGCTACCCAATCTTTCGCTGACTTAACTCGTGATTCTAATTGCTTTATCTGGCGCTTTCTACATTCTTTGGCTGAGGAGGTTTTTCCTCTGGCTAATGCAATTACTCCGTTAGCATAACGCTTACTGAGTCCGTATTTCTCTTGCATAAGACTATTCCAACTGGATTGATTGAATTTTATTTCTTTATTTAATAAATGGTTAACTGTTTCAACTGTTGCTTGATAGAATATATCAGACAATGACGTTAAAAACATCTCCAATTCGGTGAAACCGATGGGGTTAAGTTCATCGGCGGGAGTTGGCAAGCCCTTGCAATAAGTTATCGTTGTCATAGCTTTTTAGCTACCTCCCTCAGTTCATCCACTATTTTTTTGTGCTTATGGCTTCGACTTCCATACAGTCCTTTCTTTTTGTAGTTCATGCCACTACCGAGATCTTGAATAATCTCAAATTCCCATCCCTGTTTGGCACAGTAGCTTTCCAATACTAAAACCTGTCTATTTAGATCGTCTTTTTGGTCATGACTAGATACTCTAGCATAACCAACGGTTAATGCGTTACCCGATTTATTACCAATTAAGTCAGCAATATCGTATCGACGATGACCACCAGCCGTCCGAGAAGCTCGTATGAGAGCCGTTGAGTTCCCATCGGTGCAACGTGCAAGACCGTCACACCTAGTAGAGTAGCTGCTTCTTGGGGGGTTAAACTAGACATTGCCTAATTATATCATAGAAAATGTCCAGTTATGTCAATAATTGTCTAGATATTTACGGACTGTTAGTTAACCCTGATATAACTAAACCAGCCCCAACGCTAAGTTGCTGCTTTACTTTCCCTTTAAACTATCTACCAATTCTTAAAGATTTGAGTAATCTAGACGTGAACATCTATCTTCCTGGTTAAAAATTGGATACGATTACATAAACACAGGAATCATAAACATTTCAGGGACAAAAATCATCTGAGTTTAATCTCGTTAGAGTTAATTATTCCTTAGATTTTGTCCACCTAATTATCTACCTTATCTTTATCCAATTCAGACCAGGACTTGCCCTTAGAGGTGTATCGTGCATCAATCCCAAATTTATTTCTCAGAAACCTAAACTGTTCCTTTCAATGGATTGAAAGATATACCTAAAATGATGTTCATTGATGTTGTTTCTAATCCTACCGCAGGTATTGAGTTTAACTCCTTTCAAAAGGGTAATAATTACTTAAACCGTATTCGTCTTTTTATTCTTGCCAAGAAAATCGGCAAGATGAAGACAAGTGATATTCAGGCTCAATCTCAAATTTCAATTTTCCAGGATATTGATTTTACCGAGACTATTCACTCACTGAAACACAACGGAATTTATCAAAACCTTAACCTTCCTGAACCGATTATCCAAGAAATCCGAGACTTGGCACTGACAAATACTTGCCATGAACCCAATAATCCTCAATTCAGTTTTAATGTCTCCGAAAAAGAAGAAGTGATGAGGCAGACTGGAAAACTATTAGTTCGGGGAATTTACAACAAAACTATAGTATCATGTCCAGCAATCAAGAAATTAGAAACTGACTCAACATTATTAGCAATTGCTGCTACATACCTCAACGCCGAACCAATTCACCAAGACACTCAGCTTTGGTGGAGTTTTGCCGTAGAGTCAACTCTGTATGAGCGACGTCAAGAGGCTCAGAGGTTTTATCAAGCCACGAATAACCCCCGTAGCTTGACCTTTTACTTTTATCTAACCGATGTGGATTTGTGCAGTAATCCTCACGTTTGTGTACTGGAGAGTCACCGGAAGAAAAAACTTGCTTCTCGGTTTTTGTACAAAGACCATTCACTCCGAGAAATTAGCCAGTATTATGGTTATCCTAATATAACCTCTATTTGCGGTAAAGCAGGTTTTGGATTTGTAGAAGATGGCCGTTGCTTTCGCAAAAAAAGCTCTCCCAGCAGTAGCGATCGCTTAACCTTGGAACTCAAATTTACCGCTAAACCTCGTTCGATTTAAGTTTAGAGTTTTTCCGAAAGTCGGGGCGATTCCTGACTCAATTCGCCAGACATTAACTCTCGAAACTGATGCAAAACCCGATCCAAACCCACAGAACGTGAAGCTTTGAACAGTAAGCGATCGCCTGGTTGCACAAATTCGGTTAAATGCTGTACCAAAGCGTCGTCCTCGGCAAAACCTTCGCTAGGTAATGCCGAAATTCCCCGAGTAATCGCTTCGGCTTCCCTATCCTTAAGGGTAATGAATACCGCATCTAATTGAAGTTGCTGGGCTTTCTGTCCAACTTGCTGGTGCAGTTGTTCCGAATGGTCTCCTAATTCCTTCATTGATCCCAAAATAGCAATGTGTCGCTTACCCGGCGTCTGGGCGAGGAGGTGTAACGCCGCGATCATGGCTTCAAATCCAGCATTATAGGTTTCATCGAGAATCACGATATCATTAGGCAACTCATAGCGTTGCGATCGCCCCCCAGACATCTGAACCGATAATCCTTTCCTCAAGGGTGTCCAATCAATCTGGAGATGTTTCGCCACGGCTAGGGCGGCTAAATAGTTGAGGGCATTATGTTCCCCCGGTAAGGGTAAGGGAAATGTGATACCATCCACCATTAGCCTAAACAAGTCAATGAGTTTCCCCTGAACATCACCCCCGTTTAAGCCAAACGTCAATGTTTCCCCTTGCCAAACCGTAGCCGCCGTATCCATTAAGCGTTGGTTATCATGATTAAGAATCGCCATGCTTGTATCCGGCATCTGCGCCAATAACTCACATTTTGCTTTGGCGATCGCATCCTCCGATCCTAAAAGTCCAATATGCGCCGTCCCCACATTCGTAATCACGCCAATCGTTGGACGGGCAATTTGGGTCAATAGGGCAATTTGCCCAGAACCCCGCATCGCCATTTCAATCACGGCATAATCATGATTAGAGTCTAATTCCAGCAATGTTTTTGGCACACCAATCTCATTATTGTAATTTGCCTGGGTTTTCAGGATATTGCCTTGAGTAGACAAAACCGCCGCGATTAATTCCTTCGTCGTCGTTTTTCCAGCAGAACCCGTAACCGCAATCACCGGAATATCAAACTGATCACGCCACCATCGAGCAAGTTGCTGATATGCCTGTAGAGTATCATCGACTTGAAGCTGGGGTATATCCTGAAGATGATACCCTTGGTCACGGTTAGCGATTACCGCGATCGCCCCTTTCTTAATCGCTACCTCAGCGTAGTCATGTCCATCAAAGGTTTCTCCCCGCAGCGCTAAAAATATTTGACCGGGTTCCAGGTTACGGGTATCAGTAGTAATACCATAGACCCCATTAACCGTCATCGGCACGGACAGATTAACCGGAGTAGCCGCGAGGACTTCGATGAATTGGGTTAACGAAAGCTGACAAGGCATAATTCCAGGATGGTGAATAGGTTATGGCTGGTTGTGGGGCTTCTCGCCGGATAAGCTAAATCGCGTTTTATTCTATATTCACTGAATCTTCACACTTTTGCGGCATTATTTTACAGTATGATCCATACTTAGTTTAGTATGCTTATATATAGAGATAATATAGTTTATTAGATTTAAGCAACTCTTGACCAAGCTCGTTTAAGCGGGGTAATTCATAAAATGGATCAGGGTTTTCGGTTGTTGAAATACAGGGCAAGTCAAATTTGAGCTTAGATCTGCCAAATTCCATTCAAATCAACCAGCCCACGACTTTTGCGCGTAGGGGGGTAAACTGAAGTGAATACTAGTACTTGGACAGACTCTGACATCAGACAAACTAGCTCACAAGAGCAGCAACTGTACGACCATATCCTGTATTGCGTACAGGTAGAATCTCCGACGCAGACGCTTGAACGCTTCAAACAGCTATTCATGGACGGCTCTCGATATCCAGAGCCGGAAATCTGGATGGTCTTGGAAAAGCTGGCAATGGATAAGCAGGCTGAGCAAGAGTTCAAGTTCATCCTGAATCGTTGCTGTCACATTCTGATTAATAGCTGGCAAATACAACCGCAACACCAAAGCGCCATCCCTGAGTTGGTCGCATTACTGGATAATATTCCACCCACAACCGGGGTTTACTCTCGCGGTTCTAGGCGTCTGCGACATCTGCTACAGCTTTTCAAAGAAACCGACCAATATCTTACCCTACATCGCTTATCTCAGGTGGTCGGTGAAACATCCACCAGTTCTACAGAAGTCGGACCCCTCATTCAGCGATACCCCTATCTGTACGAACACTGTTTGCTGAGTGAAGACAGCAGTTATGAACATCAACAAACCGTCCGGCAAATTCAATCCCGGCTTCAGCAGCGCTTCGAGCTAGATTTGTCAAAGTACGTGACTTATCAGGTGCGATGCGCCCAAATGAAACGTCAGGACTCGAAAGACGCTTCGACTAAAATTATCCAACCTGTCAAAAATCCCACCCTTCTAACGGATCATGAGTTGGGGACTGCCCTAAAACAGTTTGTCGGCAAAGTCCAAGGCTCTCATACGTGCCGGGATCTGGCTCAAAGTTTCCTCACCCATAGTAGCCAGACTCCTTGCTACAAAGACTTTAAGGACGATTTGTATGAGTATCTGACAGCTTCCATTAATCCAGCCTACGGAAAACGGCAGTTTAATAGCCGATTGCATGAGCATCTGAAAAATACCTTACCTCAAAGTGATAATCAGAAGCCCAGCGAATTTCTGATTTTGCGAACCTGTAGCCAGTTATTAAATTTTCTGGTTGTTGAGAGTTCTCAGCGCCCTAAACATTTTGTTTTTGTCGATCTAATCACGAATTTAGGGGCAACGGTTACAACGGTGTTGCTACTTAAAATCGTGCTGCTGTGTCGTAAAGTTAAGCCCTATTTGGAAAAGCGATTTTCTATTTTGTTTAATCATTACGAGTCTTCCACGAGAGACGGTGTACCTTGGTTAATTAAGTCTCTGGAAAATTTGAATGTGGCTTTTAGTATTCATTTTGGTAGAGCTGACCTTTCCTGTCTGAGTCAAATTATGTAAATTGGTCATTGGTCATTGGTCATTGGTCATTCGTTAATTCAAAACCAGGTTCCCTTGGGCAAAGTCAAGTAGGGCGAGTTTAGTCACATCTGGGTGCAAAGGAAACGATAGTAGTGAAACTCGCCCCTACACACTCAACACTCAATTATCCGGCTGTTGTAGAGGCTCATTGCCTTTTCAACTCCTTCCTTTAGCGAGAGTTCTATGGCGTCAACGGCGAGTTGGATAACTTCGGTGATGATCTTAGATTCGTCAGGAGAGAATTTGCCCAAAACGTGACCGACGGTGTTCTTTTCTGGGTCAGACTTGCCAATTCCAATGCGTAGGCGGGGGAAACCTTGGGTTCCTAGATGCGCGATCGCGGATTTCATGCCGTTGTGTCCTCCCGCAGAACCTGACAGGCGTATACGTAGCCGCCCCACGGGTAAATCAAGCTCATCATAGACGATCAAAACGGATTCTGGGGGCATTTTATACCAATCTATCGCGGCACGAATCGCTTGCCCAGAACGATTCATGTAGGTTAGGGGTTTGAGTACACGTAGTTTGTCACCCGTTAAGCCACGTCCTTCTGCCAACAACGCTTGGAAGCGACGATTTTCGCTCCAAGAAATTTGCACCCGACGGGCTAGCTCATCGACGACTTCAAAACCAATGTTATGACGGGTTTTGTCATATTTGGGTTCGGGATTACCCAAACCTACAATTAGTTGAGGAATCACTAAACTGTCATTCGTCATTTGTCATTTGTTAGGGAACAGGGAACAGGGAACAGCTTATTCCTCCCCAGCTCCCAGACGTGCCATGGCACGTCTCTACACTGCTCCCCCTGTTCTCCTATCTCACTACTTCACTCAGGCAGGAGGAGACTGAAATAGGGATTCTAGGTAGACACGAGCGCAAGCCCGATAGGTCTGGGAGGCTTCGGCTGTCTTACCACTCCCATTTTGGAGCAAAAACAGCGATAGCGCTGCGGCAAACACCCGATCTTGATCCCAAGTGGGATGGGTTTCTAAGTAGCGTTTGAGGGACTCGTGTAGGTCTTCAGGGATTTCTGCCAAAATGCTGACGGTTGCGTTCATAGTTACCTCTCTATCGAATAGCGTGTTGGGACAAAAGCCACCTTGCTCGCTCTCTACATGTCTGTGGAAATCGGCTAATGTAGCTAAAACCTAGCGGCAAATAGACTTAGACACAGCACCCACTGCTCTTGTTGCTTTTGCTTGTCTCAAGTTTTTTTTATGGGTAGGTCGCACTATTCTCAACTGAGATGGGGTGGGGTTGTCAATGATACGAAATATTACAAGGTCACTCAAATCGCCAAAATGCTAACGATAGAATCAGCCTTTGAATCCGATTTTCGTTACACAAGTTTACACAAATTCAGTCTAGTATCGCCTCCATATCCTTGATGGGGAAAATCCCCAACATGAGGGGATAGGCTCGATCCCGCCGTTCATCCCTGTGGAAAACCTGATGTAATTTGTGGAAAACTTGGAAATTTCATGTGGAAACACTGGGGAATCTAGTGGGGAAAACTAGGTGAAAAGATAAGAATTGCAAATTGTTTGATCGGGGACGGATCAATACTACTCGGATCAGCTTTAGGGCGTCGATCCAGTCCCCACAGCATCATTTGGTAGAGACGCGCCATGGCGCGTCTCTACTGGCGGGTCTTGTTGCCCTTGCTTCCCCTGCTTCAGAGCACCTCTCTGGAATTTCCAGGGGTCAAGCCACAGAGTCAATGTTGAGGGAATGACCCAAAACCCGAAAAACCTGGCGTTGCTCAAATAACTCCACTAAGTCGCCGTTAATTTTATTTTTGGTGGCTTCTTGGCGAAGGATTTTCAGTGCTGTTTCCAGGGGTAGCCGCCGCTTGTAGGGGCGATCGCTGGCGGTGAGAGCGTCATAGATATCGGCAACGGTGAGCATTTGGGTTTGGATGGGAATTTCATCTTGCTTTAAGCCCCTGGGGTAACCACTACCATCTAGTTTCTCGTGATGCCCAAACGCAATTATCGGAACATTTTTGAGGTGCTTTGTCCAGGGAATGCGTTGGAGAAAATGGTAAGTGTGAGTAACATGCGACTCAATGCCCAGACGCTCTTCGGGGGTTAAATTCCCTTTTGGCACAAGCAATTGAACCATCTCAGCCTTGGTAATCAGGGGTTTGATTTGACCATCCACATCTCGATAGGTGTATTGGGACAGGGCGGTCAGTTGAGTTAATGTTTCCTCTGTAAATGCCTGAAAATCGCGAGTCAGCAGTACTTCTGGCTCATTGAGTTGTTGCACAAATTCCCGATAATGCTTGATTGTTTCAATGGCTTGAGCCAGTTGGGTATCAAGCTGTTCCAGTTTTTGGCAGTGAGAACAGCTCGAAGTGGAGGTGTTATTGTCATGGCGATGGTCAGGATGTTCGAGTAAATACTTGAACTTGTTGTGAGCGCATTCCATTTCCAGAGTGCGCTGCGCTAGGGCAAAGCGATGGAGAATCACCTCTAGCTGTGAGGGATAGAGTTTCTTGCGCTTGCCCAAAATGGCTTCTGGGACACCCACTTTGCCAAAGTCATGTAATAATGCCGCATAGCGAAGTTCTCGGATTTGGCGATCGTTCAAATACACGGAACTCAGAGAACCCTTGGTGATTGCCGATGTTTCTTCACAGAGTCGCACGGTGAGTTCTGCCACCCGTTCCGAGTGACCAGAGGTTGTCGGGTCGCGTGTCTCAATAATTTGCACAGAGGCTCTGACAAAGCCCTCAAACAGATTTTCGATACTTTCTTGAAGATGATGGCGTTCAATGGAAATCGCCGCCTGAGACGCCAGCGATCGCACAATCCGCTCTTCCCAGTCTGAATAGGGCTGGGTCACGTCCACAGCGTTTTTGGGTGTGAGCATGACATCAGGGCGGCGCTTGCGATTAATCAGTTGTAATACGCCAATAATTTCTCCGTCTGGTTTTTGCATCGGCAAAACTAATACCGAACAAGTCCGATAGGGCATGTTCGTGTCAAAACTGCGGTCAAGGGCGTAAGGCACATTGGCGGGCAATTGATACGCATCTGCCAACTTTAAACTTTCACCCGTTAGCGCGACGTACCCCGCCAAACTTTTACGGTTGAGAGGCATTACGAACTCGTTGAATGGCTTGTTGGGTAGCGAGTCATTCTGTGCCACCTTAAATAACAATTTCGGCTCCGCCTGAGTGTGATCGATCAGATACAGACTACCTGCATCACTAAACGTAATTTCCCTGCTTTTGGATAAAATTAGTCGGAGTAATTCCTCCAAATCATTACTACTTGAAAGGGCTGTACCAATTGCCAGTAACTGCTCTATCAGTTCTACCCTTTCAGAGGATTCTTGTAAAAACTCTTGATTCTCAAGGTTTGAGATATGGATTGGCGCTACTTTCATAAGTTTTTCCACAGATATAAAGGATCACATTTTAAGGGCTTTTCGTGATTTCAATTCCTTGACCCGCAAAGCATTGGATTACTCCTTTGATAGGGATAGATTCTTCTCTATTCAAATATTAAATTGAATGAAAGTATCAAAGATCTAGTATACCCACTAAATTTACCAAAGGAATCCGCCAAATATTGTATTTTTTTGATAAAGCGCCGCTTTGTTTTTCTCTGAATAAAGAAAAATTTACCTTGTTTCTGTATAGTGTCATTGGAGAATGGCATTATTTTTTAGGTGTATTTTAAATTAATTGATAAAAGATTCTGTCAAATTAAATTTGATTCTATTTTTAATTGTTTAGGCAACGATTAAACCTCAAATAATTAACCAGACAATAAACATAATGGATAAATATTATTATCTATTAAATGCTTATGTCGCTAACCTCCATAGCTAGGCTATGGGCGGGGTAGTTGATGGCTCCGCATACTCAGTCATCGGCATCAATAAAATGCCGCTTAATACCCTTATTCAATGGTTCTGGCAAAAACTCCGGACATTTAGGCAAAATTGTTAACCACCCTTGAGATTAAGTCCGGTTGAATACTTACACTTTGGTGGAAACAAGGCAGAAGGCAGAAGGAAATAATTACTGTTTAGGCGGACATGATATGGACAATCAACCCAAAAGAAAATCCCCTGGTCAGTGGTTAAACTGCCAGGGGTATCAAACTCCCAATGTATTTTTCGGTCTCAATCTAGAGCCTACTGGTTTCACCGACTAAATGAGATCCGTAAATTCTGGGATCTTTGTCCAAGTCCAGTTTGATAACTCCTTAATTTCCCGGATTCTGTTGGTTTCCCAAAATCGTTATCGTATAAAGGCAACGAAAAAATGCAAGCTCTCAGTTGTAGATGGCAATCCCTGGTGGTATTCTCCGACTGCCAGGGGTTTTCTTTATCCCTTCCGCCTAAAGGTTATGACGTTCTTGATAGCTTAAATGAACACGTATAGCGCTACGCGCTAGGCAATAGGCAATAGGCAATGGGCAATAGTATTGTTCTCCCCCAGCTCCCCCAGCTTCCCCAGCTTCCCCAGCTCCCCCAGCTTCCCCAGCTTCCCCAGCTTCCCCAGCTTCCCTTAAACCTGGCGTTTCGTCCGTTGACGGTGTGCCGCTTGGCGTAGTTTAAGGCGGTAAGGATCAGCATCTTTGCGCCAGATGACACGATGCCCTTGGAGTTGGGCGCAATTGTCGATTAGGCATTGTTGCCAGCCTTGGCGCGTACCGATAGTTTGGGTATTATCCAGTAGTCCCCAGTCTTCTTCCTGACGAGTGAGTTTGGCAAATTTTTCGTACAGGGGATAATCTGGAGTGACGAAGGTTTCTTTACGGTGTAAGACAGGGGGATTTCTGGAGGCATCGTAATGGCGATAGGTAACCTGTAAATCCTGCAAGTCAATGTTCATGCTTGTGTGTAGTTCTGGATGGGGTTCAGTGTCGAAATTGGGATAGAACAGGTAGGATATTTTAGGTTGATTAATATGAAACTTGACTAAGGTTGCCCCCTCTAGGCGACCAACAGTCCGGCTGGCGCATCCTTCGTAGAGTCGGAGTGGCGCTTCGAGGGCTTCGAGTGCCGAAACGTGGACGTAGAGGGCGCTGGGGAGAAGTTTTCCCACTGGAGAGCGCTTGCAGCAATTGGCAATTAAGCCGGGATTGCCCACACTCAAGAGGATTAAATCAGCCGCAGCACAGGCTTGTTGATAGTTACCAAAAAAGGCTCTAATATCATTTTGGACTAAGGGATCTAATTGACCAAACTTGGGGCGACCATTGAATTTAGCCAAGGCGAGATAGACGAGGAAATCATGGCGACGTTTATCTGCGATCGCATCCCATTCGTTTTGCTCAGTCACTTGTAAAATAACCTTAAAGGCACGGCGTAGGGTGCCGAATTCTTCCAGGATTTCTTCGGTATTGGCGAGTTCCAGGGGACTGGGAAGGCGTCCCCGTTCGGTGATAAATGCCATCAGAGGGGCAAGCATATCTTTGTAGTCCTCGAACCGCTTCACGCTAACGCGGATTCTGGGGGTAATGGTACGAGAACGGAAGCGGGATGCCCGGAAGCTTTCGGCTTGAGTGGAATCTCGGAATATAAAATAGATGCCCAAGTCAACGGGAATAGCATCAACCCCTAATACTTGGTCAATGTAGGCTTTGAGTTCTTCTTGTTCGTAGTATTTCTGAAACGTATTCCGGCGGGTGACAATACCATCACCATAAGCAATTTGCCCAGAACTACGGTCATCAATTAAAACTTGGGCAGAGACAATCAGCACCTTTTGGGTGAGTTCCCAGGCTTTTAGTAAGGCTTGGCGACGTTCTCCTGGCTTTTCAATCACGTTGATTACGTAGCCTAGGTTAACGATATCAGAGGGGACGAGGGAATTGCCGCCATGGTAGTAGGGGTCCCAACCTGTACAGGTATAATCTTGCCGACGCAGACGGTTGATGTCACTACCACGACCACAGCCGTAGTCAAAAAAGGAAGTATCTTTAGTCAGAATTGCACTTTCTAGGGCTAGTCGCACAGGCTTGGACAAGTTGGTGCGGACTATTGCAGCCCTGTGACGCTCGATTTCAGTACCGTCTGGGATAGGAGCAACCATAGCTGAGTCAGCGAGCTTTTTGATTAATATACTACAGAACAACCCAAAATAGGCGTTTGGTTAATGCCTGATAATCAACTAGCAATTACTGCCCAGGTGCTGAGTTATAATCCTGAAAATGACGAATGACAAATGCCACGCATCTTTGACAACATAGAAAAATCGCTATTACCGACATTACGGGATACCCTGAGAATTTCCCAACGGGCTGATTTTTGTGTCGGCTATTTTAATCTGAGAGGGTGGCGTAAAATTGATGATACGATTGAACAGTTTGGCGGTGGCGAAGGCGCTTGTTGTCGGCTGTTAATTGGGATGCAGCGCTTACCGAAAGATGATGTGCATTCGGCGTTGGCGTTGGGGTGTGAGGATAGAGGGATTGACAATAGCACGATTATTCGCTATAGAAAACAGATTGCCCAAGACTTTTGTGAACAATTAACTTGGGGCGCACCCACGAATGAGGATGAAGCGGGCTTACGCCGATTGAGTCAGCAACTTAAAGCCCAGAAACTGATTGTTAAATTATTTCTGAGATATCCGCTTCATGCCAAATTGTATCTGATTCATCGCCGGGATATTAATAATCCCACGATTGGCTTTTTGGGTAGCAGTAATCTGACGTTATCAGGGCTACAACACCAAGGCGAGTTAAATGTTGATATTTTAGATCATGATGCTTGTCAGAAGCTACAACTCTGGTTTGATCAGCGCTGGAATGACCGCTGGTGTATTGATATTTCCCAGGATTTGGCGGAAATTATTGATCAGAGTTGGGCAAGGGATAAACTGATTCCGCCTTACTATATTTATTTGAAAATTGCCTATCATTTATCTCAGGAAGCCCGGGCGGGATTATCGGAATATCAGATTCCGCGTGAGTTTCGCCATCAGTTATTTGACTTTCAAAAAGCTGCTGTACAAATTGCTGCCCGTCATTTAAATCGTCGCGGTGGCGTATTGGTGGGAGATGTTGTCGGGTTGGGAAAAACGTTAATTGCTTCGGCGTTAGCGAAGATTTTGGAGGAGGATTTTTTCTTAGAAACTCTGATTATCTGTCCCAAAAACTTGGTGACAATGTGGCAGGACTATGTTCACCGCTACGGGTTACGGGCAAAAGTTTTGTCCTTAAGTCGGGTGCAGATAGAGTTACCCAATGAACGCCGTTATCGGGTGGTATTAATTGATGAGAGTCATAATTTGCGGAACCGAGAGGGGAAACGTTATCGGGCAATTCAGGAATATATTGCCCTGAATGAGAGTCGCTGTATTCTGTTGACGGCGACGCCTTATAATAAAACTTATTTGGATTTATCCAATCAACTGCGTCTATTTGTTCCTGATGATCAAGATTTAGGGATTCGTCCGGAAAAACTGTTGAGTGAGTTGGGCGGAGAAATCGAATTTAGCCGTAAACATCAAGCCCCCGTGCGTTCATTGGCGGCGTTTGAAAAGAGTGAGTATCCGGATGATTGGCGAGAATTGATGCGGCTGTATATGGTGCGTCGAACGCGCAGTTTTATTCAGGAAAATTATACGAAAGATGATGAACAAGGAGGAAAATACCTCAAGTTTCCCGATGGGAGACGGGCATATTTTCCCCGGCGCCAACCCCAGACGATTACGTTCAGCTTGGGTGCAGAGAATGATCCCTATGGGGCGCTTTATTCAGAGGAGATGGTTAATCTACTGAATTCCCTAAATTTGCCTCGATATGGGTTGGGGAATTATGCGATATCAGAAAAGTCAGCCAAGGGGAAATCCTTAACCGCAGCGGAAGCAGTACAGCTTAAAGGGTTATCTCGCGCCGGGAAACGATTGATGGGATTTTGTCGCACCAACTTATTTAAACGCTTAGAAAGTGGTGGGGTAGCATTCCTGCAATCCATTGACCGCCATATCTTACGCAATTATATTTTCTTGCACGCGATCGCACAAGGCTTACCCCTACCCATTGGTTCCCAAGCGGCGGCGCTGCTGGATACTCGCACCAATGATGAGGATATGGATTCGGTGATGGGAATGCTGTTAGATTCTGATGAGGAGGAAGAAGTCACCGGGGAAGAGTTATTATCTCAAACCGAGATAGACTATCGCCAACGGGCGGCGCTAATTTATCATGACTATGCGACTCGGTATCAGGGGCGGTTTAAGTGGTTGCGTTCTCAGTTATTTAAGGCGTCGCTGAAAAAAGATTTACTGGCTGATGCGAAAGCCTTAATCAGTCTGCTGAATCAATGTGGGGAATGGGATGCAAATCAAGATACTAAATTGGCGGCGTTAGTTCAGCTACTCACTCAGGTTCATCCCCAAGAAAAGGTATTGATTTTTAGTCAGTTTGCGGATACGGTACATTATCTGACTAACCAACTCCAGCAACGGGGAATTGATAAGATTGCAGGGGTTACCGGGAATTCTGCTAACCCGGCTGAAATCTCGTGGCGTTTTAGTCCGGTAAGTAATGATAAATCCGTCTCCTCTGAGGAGGAATTACGGGTTTTAATTGCTACCGATGTTCTCAGTGAAGGGTTAAACCTGCAAGACTGCGCCATTATTGTCAATTATGACTTACCTTGGGCAATTATTCGCCTAATTCAACGGGCGGGACGAGTAGACCGAATTGGTCAAAATGCGGCTAAGATTCTTTGCTATTCGTTTTTACCCGCAGCGGGAGTAGAACGGATTATTCGACTCCGAGAACGGTTACATCAACGATTGCAAGAAAATGCGGAAGTGGTGGGAACCGATGAGGCGTTTTTTGAAGAGGATGGCAATGAACAGACGCTATTAGATTTGTATCACGAAAAAGCGGGAATTCTGGATGGCGATGAAGATAACGAAGTAGATTTAACGTCAGAGGCGTATCAAATTTGGCAGAATGCGACTCAGAATAATCCCACGCTGAAAAAGAAGATTGAAACCTTGGCAAATGTGGTCTATTCCACCCGTAAGCATCTCCCGACAACCCGTCAACCAGAGGGCGTATTGCTATATATGAAAACGGGTGAAGGCAATGATGCTTTAGCTTGGATCAATAAGCAGGGTAAAAGTGTTACCCAGTCTCAGTTTGAGATTCTGAGAATGGCACGCTGCGAACCGGAAACTCAGGCAATTAACCGTCATCCTTCCCATCATGATTTAGTCCAAAAGGGGGCGGAATTAATTGCAGAAGAGGAGAAAAGTACGGGGGGTCAATTGGGGCGTCCATCGGGGGCAAGATTTCGGACTTATACACGGCTGAAACGTTATGTGAAAGAGATGCCGTTATTAGCGACATCAGATTTACATAAGGCAATTGACCAAATTTACCGTTATCCCTTGCGACAGTCAGCCGTTGACCGATTGAATCGGTCATTAAAAAGTGGCATGGATGACCCGGCATTTGCTGAGTTAGTTGTGGCACTATATTTAGATGACCGTTTGTGTTTTGTTCAGGAGGAAGGGAGAACTCAAGACCCAGAAATTATTTGTTCGTTAGGATTATTTCAAGGATAAAATAGGAAATCATGATGACATCACTCACTATTCCAGAAACCCAGTTAACCCTCGCCGAGTTTTTGGCACAACCGGAAACCAAGCCAGCCAGGGAATATGTCAACGGTCAAATTCACCAAAAGCCCATGCCTCAAGGAGAACATAGTGTTTTACAAGGTAGTTTAGTCACTGCCATTAATCAAGTAGCGATACCCGAGAAGTTAGCCTATGCCTTTCCCGAATTACGCTGTACCTTCGGTGGACGTTCGATTGTTCCCGATGTATCAGTTTTTACCTGGGAGCGTATTCCACGTAAAGCCAATAACCGGATTGAGAATAAATTTAAAATTGCCCCAGATTGGACGATTGAAATTCTCTCTCCTGACCAATCCCCTAGTCGGGTGATTGATAATATCCTGTTCTGTTTAAATCATGGGACAAAGCTAGGGTGGTTTATTGAACCGGATGATGAATCGGTTATGGTATTTCAACCGAATCAGTTACCTGTTGTCAAGTATGAGGCAGATAGTTTACCCATTCTGGATAATTTAGGCGATTGGCAGCTTACGGTGGCAGATGTATTTAGTTGGTTGAACTTAGAGTAAAATTGCGTAGGGGCGCACCGACGTGCGCCCGTGTCAACTTAAGGTAGAAAACCAATGCTGGCAAGGTTTTAAACCGTGTCTATCTACTCCTCAACATTTTCCCCCTCATCCCCTAACCCCTTCTCCCACCGTGGGGAGAAGGGGAACCAGACTCTCTTACTCCCCTCTCCCCGGCGTGGGAGAGGGGCTGGGGGTGAGGGGTTTAGCTTAAGTTGACACCAATGACCGACGTGCGCCCCTACAACTTACAAACCCGTATCTTTTCCTGAGAATATGGTGCAAACAATTCAAGCTAAAGATGTCACGCTAGAACAATTAGAAACCCACTTCCAGCTTCAGCGAGTTGAGGATGAACAGTTCTTCCCAGAATGGCATGGTGATTTACCTGAACTTACCGACTGGCAAAACCAACTTTTAGAACAAGTTCGTTCGGGCTATTTCAATTTACTAAAACAACCCCCCCTACTGGAAAAACCTATCAACCTCGCCGTTGTCTCCCCGTTATTATTTATCGGACAATTTTATCTATCGCCTTGGAATTTAAGAGCCGAGAGTACTGTCCAAATCTCTGCTCAAGACGAAGAACGCGGAATTATTGTTAAAGGGAATCTTGACACCTTGATTCTCAAAGACAAACTTTGGGTGATGGTGATTGAATCCAAACAAGCTAATTTCTCTGTAGAGGCTGGATTAGCGCAAATTCTCGCCTATATGCTAGGGAACCCTAATTCAGCACAACCGAGTTTTGGCATGATTACGACTGGGGGAAGTTTTCTTTTCCTGAAAGTTGTCAAAGACACTACCCCTCTGTATGCTATGTCTGATTTGTTTGGAATTGGCAATCGCCAAAATGGTTTGGGTGATGTCCTCAAAATTTTAAAGAAACTGATTTATCTATCTAGTTCTGCTAATTTGGAATAGATAGTAGTACCTCGATAAGGGTTTAGGTGGGTGCCAGGGCGCACGTCGGTGCGCCCCTATGCCAAAATGTGTCACGTTAGTGGTTAGCGCTTCGGTGTTTAGGGCGAAGACAGCGCAACTACGAACTTATCTGATTTTTAGGAGATAGGAGTTATGCCCCTCAATTTCAAACGCACCCGTGATTTACTCTATGATTTCCAGTTTCAGGAGTTATTTATTGAAGAGTTGGGCTGGAATCAACCCTCCACGAAGAAAGCGGTATCTTTGGAGATTGAGGAGAAAAGGTATCAGTATTAACGGATTGCGGAAGCGTCTGGGGTGGTGGTGTTTGAAGTGATGGGAGAGGATGGTAGGATTCCAGAGGCAAAACATCGGGTGGCGATTCATCAAGAGTTGACCGAAAAAATTGCCGAAAATTTGTTGATTTTTGTGGACGAAGAACGCAGCCGCAGTCTGTGGTATTGGGTGAAGCGGGAGGAGTCTAAGCGTTATGTGCGGGATCATTTATATGTGAAGGGTCAACCGGGAGATTTGTTTTTAAGTAAGCTGGGTGGGTTGGTAATTGATATTTCCCATCTGGAAGATGGTGAACCGTCGGTAATTGAAGTCGCTCAACGGTTACAAAGTGCTTTTGATATTGAACGGGTTACGAAGAAGTTTTATCAGGCGTTTCAGGAACAACATCAGGAGTTTTTGGCGTTTATTCGAGGAATTGATAGGGAGGCTGACTGTCGCTGGTATACGTCAGTTATTCTGAATCGCTTAATGTTTGTTTACTTTTTGCAGAAGAAGGGGTTTATTGATAATGGCGATTTCGATTATCTGCATAATAAGTTAGCCGAGAGTAAGCAACGGGGAGAGAACCGCTTTTTTAGTGAGTTTCTCCAGGCGCTATTTTTTGAAGGCTTTGCTAAACCGGAATTTGAACGGGAACCAGAGGTGCAAGGGTTAATTGGGCGGGTAAACTATTTGAATGGGGGATTATTTCTTCAGCATCGGATTGAGCAAGAGTATCCGCATATTGATATCGCGGATGAGGCGTTTGAGCAGATTTTGGATTTGTTTTCTCGCTATTCCTGGAATCTGGATGATACGCCAGGGGGTAAGGATGATGAGATTAACCCAGATGTGTTGGGGTATATCTTTGAGAAGTATATTAACCAGAAGGCGTTTGGGGCGTATTATACCCGCCCGGAGATTACCGAGTATTTATGCGATCGCACGATTAATAAGCTTATTCTAGATCGGGTGAATGCGATTATTCTAGGGGATTCCTCCCCATCTGTCTCCAACCAGGGGGAAGGGTTTGCGGATATCAACGAACTCCTGATTAAGCTTGACTCCCCGTTGTGCGATCGCTTAATCCAGGATATCCTTCCTAATCTATCACTCCTTGACCCGGCTTGCGGTTCTGGCGCCTTCCTCGTTGCTGCCATGAAAACCCTGATTTCAGTCTACACGGCAGTTATCGGCACAATCAAGTTAAAAGGCGATCGGCGTTTGAAAGCGTGGTTAAATAAGATTGAGGCAAATCATCCCTCATTATCTTATTTTGTCAAAAAGCGGATTATTACCGATAACCTCTATGGCGTAGATATCATGGAGGAAGCGACGGAAATTGCTAAATTACGGTTATTTTTGGCACTGGTTTCTTCCGCCCAAGAGGTTGAGGAGTTAGAACCCTTACCGAATATTGATTTTAACATCATGGTGGGGAATTCGTTAATCGGATTGATTCGGGTGGATGAGGAAGGATTTGATACCGTTGGCGATTCCAAGTATAAACAGGGTAATTTACTACAATCTCTAGCCGCCAGTAATTATCGGCAGATTTTGGACGAAAAGAACAAAAACATAGCGTTATACAAAAAACACGCTTTTCAGCCAGAAGATATTGAAGAAACCTCTCAGGATTCTCGCTTACAAATGCTGCGGAATGATATTGAGAAGTTAAACCGTGATTCTTACACGAAGTTAAATCAGTTATTGCTGGATGAGTTTAGTGCGAAGTTAAAGATTAAGTACGCACAAGCGCAGTTGAAAGGGAAAGCCAAGAAGCGGCTATTGACGATTGAGGATATTGAAGCGCTGAAGCCATTTCACTGGGGTTATCACTTTGACAAGATTATTGAAGATAGAGGCGGATTTGATGCGATTATCACTAATCCACCGTGGGAAACGTTTCAACCCGATGCTAAAGAGTTTTTTGCCGAATACAGCAATACCATTTCTAAGAAAAAAATGTCTCTCAAACATTTCAAGGCTGAGGTGGAACGTCTATTGCTTGATAAAAGTATTGCCGAGGATTGGTTAAACTATCAGAGTAAATTTAGCCACCCAAGAGAATATTTCAGATTTGCTGAACAGTACCAAAATCAAGTTCCCATTATAAACGGTAAACGACACGGCAAAGACGTTAATCTGTATAAGCTATTTATAGAGCAATGTTTTAATCTCCTGCAACCTCAAGGGGAATGTGGCATTGTTGTTCCCAGTGGTATTTATACAGACTTGGGAACAAAAAAGCTCAGAGAAATGCTTTTTTTACAAACTAAAATTACTGGTTTATTTTGTTTTGAAAATCGCAAGCCAATTTTTGAAGGAGTTGATAGTCGCTTCAAGTTTGTTGTTTTGACGTTTGAGAAGAATGGCATAACTCAAAACTTCCCAGCCAAATTTATGCGTCATGACGTACAAGAGCTTGAGCGCTTTCCCGGTAATAGCAGTTTACACATTAGTGTTGATTTAGTGCGAAAACTTTCTCCAGACTCTCTTTCAGTAATGGAGTTTAAAGAAGAAATCGACTTCCATATTGCAGATAAAATGGTTAACTTTCCGTTACTGGGTGAAATAATTAAGCAAAAATGGAATTTAGAGTTACATCGCGAATTTAATATGACTGATGATGCGGATCTCTTTCAGTCCAAATCAGGGTCAAAAATGATGCCACTCTATGAAGGTAAAATTATTCATCAGTTTACCCATCAACACGCTGAAATTCGGTATTGGATTAATGAGATAGACGGTAGAACTGCATTGCTTAAGCGTGGCGAAATAGACCAAGGTCAAAAGATGGATTACCAGTCTTACCGTTTATGTTATAGAGATGTAGCACGAAATACGGATATTCGGACTCTAATTGCATCTATTATTCCGAAAAATGCCTTCACAGTAAATACTCTGGTCACAGCAAATCCTTGGGATAATTTAGAAGAAATGCTAGTTGCTGTTTCTCTGCTGAATAGCTTCGTCTGCGACTTTATCATCCGCCAAAAAGTTACAGCACATTGCAATATGTTCTACGTCTACCAACTCCCCATCCCCCGCCTCACAGAAGGCGAACCCTACTTTAACGAAATCGTCGAACGCGCCGCCAAACTCATCTGCACGACTCCAGAATTCGATGATTTAGCCCAAGAAATCGGACTCGGTTCCCATAAAAACGGCGTCACCGACGAAACCGAACGCGCCAAACTTCGCGCCGAACTTGATGGTATGATTGCCCACCTCTACAACTTAACCGAAGCCGAATTTAAACACATTCTCAGTACCTTTCCCATCGTTCCCGAAGAAACCAAACAAGCCGCCCTAGACGCCTATAAAGCCTTCACCCCCCTAACTGGTGACGCAGAAATTATTCACCTCATCAGCCAAGGCGAAAGCACCGAATTAGAATTCAAATCATCCGCCCGTTGGGATATGCGGGAAAATAAGAAAAATAAAGCAATGGAACAAGTTATCCTCAAAACTGTTGCAGCTTTCTTAAACACCCATCACGGGGGAACAGTATTAATCGGCGTCAACGATGAAGGTAATATCATTGGCTTAAGCCACGACTACCAAACCGTCCAAAAGAAAAACCGCGACGGCTATGAACTCTTTCTCACCAACGACTTGCTGCTAAAAGAACTCGGTAAAGATATCGCCCCCTACATTCATATCACTTTCCACGAAATCGAGGGTAAAGACGTTTGTCGGATTAGCTTTGACCCCTCCCCACGTCCCGTCTATGTTAAACTCAAAGACGCTAAAAGCGGTCAAACCAAAGAATGTCTGTTTATCCGCACGGGCAATTTAACTAGCCAACTCGATACGCCTAGTGAGATTCTCAATTATTGCCAAAATCGCTGGAATTCTAGCAGTAGACACATCGATTAGGACAAACGAACAGTTGTTCCAGACGCGCCATGGCGCGTCTCTACATAATGGCGCGTCTCTACATAATGGCGCGTCTCTACATAATGGCGCGTCTCTACATAATGATGTGTCTCTACATAATGGCGCGTCTCTACATAATGATGTGTCTCTACATAATGATGTGTCCTAACCGCTATGGCGGTTGCTATAATATATTATTTCCAAATCGGGTAAGGTACATGGAAAAGGGCGCAAGCCTTGCGCCCCTACAATACAATATGATCTCTATTTTCCAAACAACGAACAGTCACCGCCTTGTCTCAAATCCGCTCAAACCTTCCGGTTCTTCATACTCCACCGCCACATCTTTCACCACAGCAGCAGAAGGACCCTGATGACACCAATTAATCATTTCCTCAACTCCTGATTTATTTCCTTCAAATACCGCTTCTACTCGACCATCTGACAAATTTCGCACCCAACCAGTTACACCCCATCGATGGGCTTCACTGACGGTTGAAAAACGATAGCCAACGCCTTGAACTTGTCCAGAAATGAAAGCGTGGGCACGGATTTGTTCCTGTGATTGATTCGGCATTTTATTTTAACTTCGGTTGAATACTTACAGAAAAACAAGGCATAAGGTAAGCTATTCGGCATTTAAACCTTAATGTCAATAATGGCAAAATCATTGTATGTAGTGCGAGCATCTTGCTCGCTACTAATACCCAATTTAAATGCATAACAGCTTAGAAGACAGATTGCAGAAGAAAATCATATATAGCAATAGACATATCGATTAGGACGTTCGGCACCATTGTAGAGACGTTGCATGCAACGTCTCTACATAAATGATGTGTCCTAACAGCCATGGCGGTTGCTATAACACTTATCGGTGAGCTAGGGCGGGTTTTGTTGTTCAGTTATTTCACCAATAGCTGACTGTTTGCAGAAGTGAGCTAGGGCGGGTTTTGTTGTTCAGTGAGCTAGGGCGGGTTTTGTTGTTCAGTTATTTCACCAATAGCTGACTGTAGTTCCTAAACCCGCCCCTACAATTGTGACTAAACCCGCCCCTACAATTGTGACTAAACCCGCCCCTACAATTGTGACTAAACCCGCCCCTACAATTGTGACTAAACCCGCCCCTACAATTGTGACTAAACCCGCCCCTACAATTGACTTATGATTTATAAATTTAACATTTATCCTTTGCTTTTGTTCATCTTTGTTGTAATTCTTCCTGAAGAATTCGCTGATATATTCCTGGCAAGTATCGAGTCATCGAATTCGTTTCAATACCATAACCCAGACTTGTCCAGGTTCCCGACAATCGCCGCAATACTTGATCCACTTTACCTTGGCGCAATTCTTGGGAAATATCCATTCCCCACGCTTGCGGATCACTCAACCAAGCATAAACGACTGCATCCTGATATTGTGGCTCAAAGCTATAGTTATTCCACCAAAATAGTTGCCAAGGCTGAGGATGATAACGTCTGGCTTTGTTATACCAAGTCGTGTTAATAAACTGATATCGTCCGGCGGCGGTGGTACAATTACCCACATTAGGACCTGCGACAATCGGTACACAGCGATTAGGATGATCACTCAAATTCCAGACATGTTCTCCTCCATACAGTACCGAATAAGGTTGAGACACATTTGCCTCACTTGCGGAAATTGTTCGCATCAGCGCCCGAATATAAGGATCACCACCTCGCATGACTAACGGTTGAGTCCCCTTTTCACCTCTGGGATCATTAAAACTCCATTCCCCTCGTTGAAATTCTTCACGCAGTTCGAGGAATAGGATCATTAAAATAAGGATATTAATCCATTTAATTAGACGTTTCATAACATAAGGCTTAAAATTCCCTCCCATAGACGGTAGAGACGCTGCATGGAACGTCTCTACGGTTGGATTAGGCAACATTGGCGAATAGTTCTTGCCAACTGCGATCGCTCGCTTCTGGACGGGCAATCACTTCTACAATCTTATTACGTGCCTCGTCTTGAAAGAGCGCCTCGACGCAAACCTGTGCCACTTTCGTGCGGGGGATACTCCCATCAAACAGTGTATCTGCTGATGACATGACCACAGAATCAGGCGTATCTTCGTTTTTCAGTCCCCCAGGTCGGACAATGGTATAGGTTAAGCCGCTTTTCTGGAGATACTCCTCAGCCTGCTTTTTCCACACCAAAATTAACCAAAACAGATTTAGGGGATGTAAAAGTTGAGAGACGCAAAGTGAGGAAACCATGACAAAATGCTCAATATTTTTAGCTTTGGCAATATCGATCAGGTTCTTCGTCCCCTCATAGTCTACTTGGTAGGGTTCTAGGGGATTGAAGCTGGGTGTAGCACCTGTGGCACAAAAAACCACGGTGCTATCTCCCACAGCAGCGCTGAGACTCTCAGGCTTCAATACATCCCCAACGACTAACTCGGCTTCAGGGGGTAAAATTTCCTGCCCTTTCTCCAAGTTACGCACCAAAGCGCGAACGGGGATATTGCGTTTGACCAGTTCATTGACGATTCGGCGTCCTGTTTGACCTGTCGCTCCGGCGACCAATGCTTTCATCTAGAAATTTCCTTCAACAGTGAGAGTTGACGGCAAGATACACAAGTTATGCTGTAAAGAGCCAGTATTTTTGGATTCGATTCCTTAACATTCTCTTGTCAATTCTATAAATTATCAATGAAGTTTTACCAGATGTGCAGATTTATACCGTAAATTCGTGAAGATGAAAGAGAGAATGAGCAATCGCCAGTGGGCATCCTAGTAATAGGCACCAACCCAAACTGACACCGTGGAGCAATTATGCAGTCCCAATTCCTTAACCAGCAACCCATCACAATCGAGCCAGTGCATCTAGATACCCAATCCACTTTTACCGAGCCTGAGAGAGACGAGTCCCAATCATGCCAATTAGCGCCTGAGTTGACTCAGTTTTACGGTCACTTCCAAAATGGTGTAGAGATGTATGCCGAACCGGAACGAGTAACGGCTTATCTGGATACTCACCAAGAATGGTTTCGTGACTGTGCCCAGCCGATGAAGGCTGAACCGATTGGAGCCAATGGTTATGCTTTAGCGATTGGGCGTTTTGGGTCATTCGGCTACGAAGTTGAGCCAAAAATTGGGCTAGAACTACTTCCGCGCCAGGATGGGATCTATAAAATTCAGACGATCCCCGTCCCCGGTTACAATCCTCCTGGTTATGAGGTTGACTTTCAGGCGACTCAAGGGTTTGTGCCGATTCCAACTCACGAGTATTTTTCTGAGCAACAGCTTAAGGGACTAGAACTTCCCCCCACCATTACCCGTATCGAGTGGGAGCTTGATTTAAGCGTTGGTGTACGGTTTCCTAAGTTTATCCACAAGTTACCCCAGTCTTTGATTCAGAGTACAGGCGATCGCCTGTTGCAGCAAATCGTCCGCCAAGTGTCTCGCCGCTTGAGTCACAAAGTACAGGAAGACTTTCACAACCGGATGAATATCGCGATCCCCAAAAAATTAAAGCGACGCTGATGTGATTTGTCATTTGTCATTTGTCATTCGTCATGCGTCATTCGTACAGTCGGGGCGGGTTTAGTTACATCTGGGTGTAACCGAAAAGATAGTAGTGAAACCCGCCCCTACATAATTTCCTCCATCTCCCCCAGCTCCCAGACGTAGCATGCTACGTCTCTACATGCTTCCCCAGCTCCCCCAGCTCCCTCATCCCCTATGGGTGGCGATAAATTCCCGTAGCCGCAGCAAACTCAAGGTTTGACCCATATTTAACGGCAACATAGATACGCCTTCTAAGCGAGACTGTACCCATCCTTCACCCCAACACCATTCGTGATAGCCATCGATTCCCTGGCTCAATAGCAGTCGTAACCCGTAAGACTCAGCTACCTCTACCTGATGTTGGATAGCAACCGGACCAATCCAACTGGTAAAGATGACTCCGGGATTGAGTTGTTCTGGTAATCCAGGGGAAAGGCGCTGAGTCGGTAACCATTGGCGCAGCTTCTCTGAATGCAGCAGACTGTCTCGGATAACAGTATGGGGGGCTTCGAGTTCAATGCGGAGGTGACTTTGTTGAAAGGTTCCCAACATAATCTGTGTCCAAAAACAATAGGTCTGTTGCTCAAGAGTGTGACTCTCAATATTACACTATATTAATCCTTTTAATCGTTGTCGCCAGGGAAGGTACACTCGCGAATCCATCGCCGACTATCAACGGTGCGATCGCGTTTTATGCCAACGACCCAACCTAAAATAAAAAGGGAGTATGTAAAGAAGTGTAAGGTTGATACATGGCTGATCAGTTAATTCGCGCCACAGCAGCAGAAGGGGGTATCCGAGCCGTCGGTGTGATTACCACGCGCCTCACCGAAGAAGCCCGCCGGCGCCATCAGCTCTCCTATGTGGCAACGGCTGCCCTAGGGCGCACAATGTCATCTGGCTTATTGTTGGCGTCTAATATGAAGCGGGAAGGGTCAAGGGTGAATATTCGGGTCAAGGGAAAGGGTCCCTTGGGCGGAATTTTGGTTGATGCGGGCTTAGATGGTACGGTTAGAGGGTATGTGGATAACCCTGCTATTGAACTACCGCCCAACGAATCTGGCAAACTCGATGTTGGCGGTGCAGTTGGGCGTGACGGTTATCTTTATGTGATCCGGGATGTGGGATATGGCTATCCCTATTCCAGTACAGTAGAACTGGTGTCGGGAGAAATTGGCGATGACATTGCTCATTACCTGCTCACATCTGAACAAACCCCATCAGCACTGATTGTGGGTGTATTTGTCGGCGCTGATGGCGTAACTGCATCGGGAGGGCTATTAATCCAAATCTTACCGAAAGCAGCTAGAGACGAGTCTTTAGTGCAGATTTTAGAATCTCGCATCGCCAAGCTATCCGGATTCACACCCCTGTTGCAGGAAGGTAAAACGTTACCGGCTATCTTTGAACAGATTTTGGGTGATTTGGGCTTGGTAATTCTGCCCGAAATCCAAATGGTACGGTTTGACTGCGGTTGCTCGTTTGATCGCGTTTTAGGAGCGCTGAAGATGCTAGGTGAAGCCGAACTTCGGGATATGATTGAAAAAGACGAAGGCGCTGAAGCAACTTGCCACTTCTGTGGGGAAGTTTACCAAGCGAGTGGCGATGAACTGGCTCAACTGATTCAGGATTTAAAAGCTGAGTCCGTTTAATCGAGATTGAGTTAGGGGAATTGGGAATGGGAAAGGTGAGAGTGGATTGGCTCTAGTCTGCCTTTATAGAATGAACACCAATTTGGGTAGTTTTCTCCCTGGGAGGTATGGCGTTAGTGATTAGATATAAGAGCAATCATTCTCATCTTAACGGCAATTGTCCTAGCTCCCATTCCCGATCAAGTCTCAGGGAGAATATAGCGTTTTCTGTCTAACGAGAGTAGTATTGCAACAACTGAGGGTGCTATAAAACCCACAGCATTAGGCTTAGCGAGTGGTGGAGTGAGTTATGACTAAAAATCGAAAAATGCCCGATCATTGGTATGCTACTCGGTCTTCCCAACCCAGTTGGAGCCAGGATTGGCAACACCAGAGGAATGCTGTTGATCCTCATCGGGTCGGACATTCAACCTCTCATCGTCAAGCCACTCCCCAACCAGTGACGACGAAGCCAGCCCCACCCTCTCCTCAACAGCCGAAAGAACCAAAACGACGCTTTACATTCGGTTGGGCATTTTGGGTAGTGGTGATTATGGTGGTTTCAGGGGGGATGGGATTTGCCTCTGTTGCCCTTTTGCTGAAGCTACCAGCCGTGCCAAATTGTCCCTCAATTTTTTGGCCCACGGCTTCGGCATCGGTACGTATCTATTGCGCCCAGCTTGCGGCAAATAAACGCACTACCAAGGATTTGTTAGAAGCGATCGCACTCATCGATGCTTTACCGAAAGACCACCCCTTGCGCCCGGAAATTAATCGCCATATCGAAGAGTGGTCAGTCGAGATTTTAGCCATTGGCGAAGAAAAGTTTCAAGCCGGTCAGCTAGAGGAAGCGATTGAGATTGCCAACCGGATTCCTAGAGATGTTCCGGCGTTTACGCTAGTCAAAGAACAAATTAAGGCATGGGAAACGCTGTGGAAAAAGGCTTCAGGGATTTATGAACAAGCCGAGGAACAGCTGAGACAGTCTAATTGGACATTAGCATTTCGCGAAGCGGTCAAGCTGACAACGATAGATAATCAGTATTGGGCAGCTGTCAAGTACAACGAACTCGTGGATCTGATTCAAATTGGACGAGACGATAGTCAGAAGCTGGATGAAGCTTATAAGCTCAGTAAAAGTGGTCGAGTCGATGATATTTTAAAGGCGATTGAAGCTGCCGAGAAAATCACGCCCAAGAGTTTTGCCTACAAAGAAGCTCAAGATTTAATTGCTGAGAGTGGGAATAAATTACTCAAACTAGCGACAAGCCGCTTAGAACAACGGAACTGGCAAGGGGTGTTAGATATTGCCAATAAGTTACCCGCTAGCGTGAAATTACCAGACGTTAAGGCAGATTTGATTGACTTAGCCAATGCCATATCCCTGGCTGAATCGGGAAGCATTGGGGATTTGGAAATCGCGATCGCCTCGGCGCAGAAATTGGGTACTGATCGTCCTCTATATGATGAAGGTCAGGAATTAATTGATCGATGGCAACGGGAAATTGAGGACGTGGCTCGACTGGAACGGGCGCGGACGTTTGCCAGTTCGGGGCTAGCGAGTGATTTGCAGATCGCGATCGCAGAAGCCAAACTGATTCCCAACCGTAATCCCCGCTACCAGGAAGCGAGGGCGGAGATTAGCCAATGGACTCGTCAGATCCAAACCATAGAAGATCAGCCCTATCTCGATCGCGCCACCCAACTTGCCAGCTTTGGCGGAGTCCAATCCTTACGAGAAGCCATCCAAGAAGCCCGTCGGATTGCCCCCAATCGCGCTCTTTACTCAGAAGCACAGAGTAAGATCAAAGACTGGACGCGCACGGTTCAACGCCTAGAAGACCAACCCTATCTTGATCAAGCTCGTACCCTTGCCAATTCCGGCAATCTTTCGGCTGCGATCGCGGCGGCGGAACAAATCAAATCCGGACGGGTACTCTATGGGGAAGCGCAAAGCCTCGTTAAGGGCTGGAAAACAGAAGTTTTGGGACAACAGCGCTTACAACAAGCCTATCAAGCTGCCACTCCCGGTACCCCCGACGCCATTGTGGAGGCAATTCGTTTAGCCAGACAAGTTCCCAGTTCCGCCAAAGTTAGAGGTGATGCAGTCTCGGCGGTTAATCGCTGGAGTTATCAACTGTTGGCTCTAGCTCAAGATCGAGCCGCTCTTAGCTTAACTGAAGCGATTCGACTGGCTAAAATGATTCCTTCGGGAACCGAAGCCTACAATGCGGCTCAAGTGCAAATTCAAGGGTGGCAAAAGATTTTAGAACCGCCTCCTCCGCTTGTGGTGGTTCCTTCAGGTACAGATGCTCAACCTCCACTCGAACCACCAGAACATGAATTGCCTCTGGATAATAATTAAGCGGTTTAATATTCTGGGCGCAAGAAAGCATGAAAAAACCAAGAAAGAGTTAGAGCAAGAAATTGCGGGGCTTCCGAACTAGGTAAATTCCGACTTATTCAGCAGATCCTAAGTAGGTGGACACAATTAAAGTGAACGGTGGAGAACTCGCTCCCTTGAGAAGCAAGCTACGTCCTTTGTAAGGGTTTGAGGACTATTTACAAAACTTGTCGGAGCGTGCTGTTTTCTTTTGTCCAACTACTTAGAATATTAATTAGAGGTAGATAAAAATACTGATATTGGGGGTGGGTGCAATGGGACAAATGCCTCAAACCAAATCGGGTAGGGAATGGCAGAGTCTAGGGCGTTGGCGTGCGATCGCGTCTTGTTCTCTGGTAGGGGCAATCCTTGGCACTGGGGTTATTTTATCCCCAGCCTCCCTGAATGCACAACCGATTACTCCGGCGGCTGATGAGACGGGGACGGTGGTGACGTCGAATGGGACTCAACTGGATATTACGGGGGGTCGTTTGTCAAGGGATGAAGCGAATTTATTTCATAGTTTTGAGCAGTTTGGATTAGATTCGGGTCAAATTGCTAACTTTTTATCGAATCCTGAGATTAGGAATATTTTCGGGCGGGTAGTTGGCGGTGATGCTTCAATTATTAACGGGTTGATTCAGGTAACGGGAGGTAATTCTAATTTATTTCTGATGAATCCGGCGGGGATTGTATTTGGCGAAAATGCGTGGTTGAATGTCCCAGCAGATTTTACAGCAACGACAGCCACAGGGATTGGCTTTGGTGAGGGGAATTGGTTTAATGCCTTTGGTGGGAATGAGTATCAGGATTTAGTCGGAAATCCCAATAGTTTTGCCTTTGATTTAGCGCAACCGGGAAGTGTGATTAATGCGGGGAATTTGGCGGTAACTGAGGGGCATAATTTAACGCTACTGGGGGGTACTGTTATCAGCACCGGGGAATTGGCTGCACCGGGAGGAAATCTGACAGTTGCGGCGGTTCCGGGGGAAAGTTTGGTCAGGATTAGTCAACCGGGACAATTATTGAGTTTGGAAATAGCACCGCCACGGGATAGTGAGGGGATGTTGCTTCCGGTTGCGCCATTGGATTTGGCAACCTTGCTGACGGGAAGTGGTGAAACAGGGGAGACAGGGTTAACAGTTTCAGAGGAAACAGTACAGGTAACCGATACAGAATTCAGCATCGGAAATGGAGACGCGATCGCCAACAGTATAACAGCCCAAAGCGCAACATTATCGGCGTCTAACAATTTAATGTTAGTCCCCGTAGGGGCGCACCGACGTGCGCCCTCTTTGGTAACAACAGGAGATTTAAATCTTTTAGCGGGAAATACGCTGTTTGCGCGGGATAGTGTGGCGCATCCGTTTATCGCCCAAGCTGGCGGAAATTTGTATATTCAGGGGAATTAAGGGATTGACATTTGGGCGCTGAATCATCAAGAGACGCCGTTTGTCAGTGGCGGAAATCTCAGTTTAATCAGTAATGGAACTATTTCGGGAGATGCTCATTTTGCTAGTGGTGGAAGTCTGGCGATGCTGAATTTATCAGGGGAACCAGGTAATTTTCTCAGTTTGAATGACCCGATTATTAGTGCTAATGGGGATGTTGTGTTTGGGGATTATGAGGGAGCAGCACTAAAAGTTGAAGCGACAGGCAGCATCACAGTTAATGGAGATATATCCATTGACTTTCCAGATAATTCTCCATCTCTTCCTGATGGGCAACCTGGCTCAGATTTAGACCTTCTAAAAAATCAAAGGGCATTGATCCTACGGGCAGGTTTACCCTCTTTGGAGAATCCAGAAAATGTACCTCAATTTAATGTACCAACATCGGGAACGGATTTTACATCTCCTGGCAGTTCTTCTCCGCTGGGAAATATCACTATTACAGGAACAATTAATACGAGCAGCACAAATCTTGATGGTGGTCCAATAATATTGTTTGCTTCCGGTGAAATTTCAGCAGGACAAATTAATGCAACATCCAGCCTAAACCCTGGGATAGGTAATGGAGGTAACATCGAGATTACAGCAGGTGGCAATATTACGATTGAAAACGGATTTGAAACTTTTTCAGACTCTGGAAACGCTGGTAGCCTCACTTTTGAATCCAAAACAGGTGACATCAGAATTAATTGCCTTTCGGGTGCAGCAAATTGTATAGCGATTTCGGCTTACCGGAACGGTGGCAATATCGATTTCAACAGTCCACAGGGAATGATTGAAATTAATGGTCGAATCGATGCTTCAACTGATAATGTTCCAAGTAATGAGGCGAGGAATGGTGGTAACGTTACTCTTACTGCTAGAAATGATATTATAGCTGGTGTGCTAATGTCTATAATAAATGATGGTAATGGTGATGCTGGCAATATTACCATTAATAGTACACAAGGCTCTATCAGTGTTGATAATATTTTTGTAAATTCACTAAGCGGTAATGGTGGTACAGTGAAACTTACCGCTCCAGGCGATATTTTCACGGCTGCTATTGTATCCGGTTCTGAATCAGGTACAGGAGGAAAAATTATCCTTGAAAGCGATGGAATAGTTGACACTACAGCAGGGGACTTAGACTCTAGCACAAATAACGGGAATGGAGGCACGATAAAACTCGATGCTCCCGGCGATATTAAAACGGCTGGTATTAATACGTCTGGTAGTGCCAATGGGGGAGATATCATACTTACCAGCGGTGGTGCCATTGATACCGCAGCAGGTATTTTAAATGCCGCAGGTGGTGAAAATGGAGGTAATATAACCCTGTTTGCACCTCGCGATATTTCCACAGGTGAAATTACCTCATTCTTGAGTGGTTTTAGTGGCAATAGTGGCAACATCAGTATTACTAGCGAAAATGGCAATATCGATACCAGCCAAGGCGCACTCATTACCTCCTCAGGTTTGGGAACAGGTGGTAATATTACCCTTAACGCCGCCAATAGCATTACCTCTGATCAAATTGATGCTATTTCTCAAACAAACCAAGGTGGAGAAATCCAACTCACCGCACCGAACACAATTACTCTCAGTGGCGATATCACCACCAATCAAAATAGCCTAATCTTCAACGGTTCAGTTATCCTCGCTGACGATATTTCTATCACCCTATTCGGTACTGGTGATATTACCTTCCACGACACCATTGATGGAACTAAAAACCTGACTCTCGAAACGGAAAACGGTATTATTGAATTTAACGATATTATCGGTGGCTCAACCCCTCTCAACAATTTAATTGTTCAAGGCAATATTAGTGATAACCCAATCGGGGTCAATATCACAGCTATCAATAACATTATTACCGATAATCTCACCTCACCCACAGGCATTTCCTTTACCAGTACCCGTGGACAAATCAAAACCGGAGATTTAACCTCACCCGCAGGTATTTCCCTTACCAGCAATAGCGGACAAATTGAAACAGGTATTCTTGATTCCTCTAACCTTAATGATGGCGGTGATATTACCCTCAACGCCCGTGGCAATATAAAAGTCAGCCAAATTAACGCCCAAAGTCTGGGGAATGGTAGAGGCGGAGATGTCGATATTACCACCCCCAGTTATTTCCAAGCCACCGACTCCTTCATCGACCAAAATAACATCAACGCCAGTATTTCTGTCGCTGGGGGTGACAACGGTGGAACCATTATTATTCGCCACGGCGGAGACGGTGATATTCCCTTTATTGTCGGTAATCCTGATATCAATGGCACAGCAGCCGCGATTACCAGAGGCGATGACGCGGGGATACAGACAATTGAACCCACTAGAGACTATTTCTTCACCCACAAACGAGATAGGAATCGGATTCAAATTATATCGATTCTGGGCGCTATACCTCTACCGCCAACGCCCATTCCTGTGCCAGAACCAACACCCAAGCTAAACTTAGATCAAAATCCCATCGAGTCGTTAGCCTTTCGGGTTGGGGATACGTTAGACGCCGCTACTACGATTAACCAAGACCCAGAAACCGGAAACTACAATATTAGCTGGGAATTTCCGGGCGAACAACCTATTAATCTAAACGTTAACAATCCTCCTACGCCACTCGACGCCACGCCCCAAGATGATGTTGTCGCGGAAATTGACCAACTCTTTGAAGATGAATTTGAAGACTACTTTGGCGAAGACTTAACTAATGCCAACGTCACCGCCGAAAGCTTACGAGAAACCCTGAAAACCATCGAACAGCAAACCGGGAAACGTGCCGTTGTCATCTATGCCCGTAATCTCAAGGAAGGAAAAGGATTGGAATTGGTATTAGTTTTACCGGAAGACAATTATATCCGTAAACTGGTTCCCGCCTCTACTATTACCACCCTGAAAAGTACAGTCAGCGAATTTCAGGAGATGGTTACCGATATTACCGAATCCCGTGGCTACCTCCCCGCCGCCCAACAGCTTTATCAATGGTTAATCGCCCCCCTAGAATCTGACTTAGACGCCTTAGATATTGATACGCTTATCTTCTGTATGGATGGCGGATTACGTCAACTTCCTATGGCGGCGTTACACGATGGCAAGCAATTTCTGATTGAACACTATAGCATTGGTTCCATTCCCAGTTTTAGCCTCACCAACACCCGTTATCAACCCGTTAAAGATGCCCAAATTCTCGCCATGGGCGCGACTGAATTTGCGGATTTAGGGGCATTACCCACAGTCGCCACCGAATTAAAGATTATCACCCAAACCCTGTGGACAGGAGAATCCTTCCTCAACGAAGAATTTACCCTTAGTAATCTGAAAACCGAGAGTCGCCGCCAACCTTTTGAGATTATCCATCTCGCCACCCATGCTAAATTTAATGATGGTAATCCGAGTAATTCCTATATTCAATTGTGGGATACAAAACTGAGACTCAATCAAGTGCGCCAACTCGAATGGTATTTACCGCCGCCTATCGAATTATTAGTCCTCTCAGCCTGTCAAACCGCCCTGGGAAATATTGAGGCTGAATTAGGATTTGCCGGGTTAGCGGTACAAACTGGCGTCAAGTCGGCGGTAGCCAGTCTGTGGTATGTAGGCGATGAAGCGACGCTGAGTTTAATGAGTGGATTCTATAATCAATTACGCCTACCGGATATCACGATTAAAGCGGAAGCCTTGCGTCAAGCGCAACTGGCGATGTTACGGGAACAGGTATATTTTGAAGGAGGGAAATTAACCGGAATTGAAGGGTTAGAGGTTGAACTTCCTGGATTGGGAAGTCGGGCAAATCAACGGTTATCCCATCCTTATTATTGGGCAGGATTTACGATTATTGGGAGTCCGTGGTAGATGGATGATGAGATAATATCTAACTGTAGGGGCGCGTTTAGGGACAATTGTAGGGGCGGGTTTAGGGAATCAATTCAGCTAGTCACCACTAACGAAACAACAAAACCCGCCCTCCCCACTCATCCCCTAACCCCTTCTCCCATCAAGGGAGAAGGGGAACAATTTCATAATTATTCAGCCTGGTTAACAAACAGATAAACAATTAAATAATATCAAATCGTAGGGGCGTGTTTAGGGACAATTGTAGGGGCGCGTTTAGGGAATCAATTCAGCTAGTCACCAATAACGAAACAACAAAACCCGCCCTCCCCACTCATCCCCTAACCCCTTCTCCCATCAAGGGAGAAGGGGAACAATTTCATAATTATTCAGCCTGGTTAACAAACAGATAAACAATTAAATAATATCAAATCGTAGGGGCGTGTTTAGGGACAATTGTAGGGGCGGGTTTAGGAAATCAATTCAGCTAGTCACCACTAACGAAACAACAAAACCCGCCCTCCCCACCAATAACCTGTGAACAAAACCCCCCTCTCCCAACCCTTGAGCATGAATAGTATCCAAAGGATTGGTGGGTTACGGCGGATAGAGGATTAAACGGTTATTGGCAGAATTTAATACCGCCTAACCCACCCTACAATTAAACAAAGCACAAAGGACAAATGACAAATGACAAATTAATCTATCGCTTCAACGTCACCCGCGATCGCATCTCGTGGTAAATCCTCTAAACCCATTGATTTTAATAGGGTTTCCCAGGTTGAGGGGAGACGACGAAGCGGGGAGATATCCTGGGGCAGATCATACCAAAGATTATGTTCAATTAATAGATCAATCTGCTGGGATAAAGCCGCTTGTTGTATCTGTGTCTCTAAGTCTTGGTTATCCAGCCGTTTTACCCATCCCTGATGCCAAACGCGATCGCGCATGGATGATCCGGAAGAGGTACAATAGAGCATGAGTTTCCAGGTGTAGCGTTGATTTGGGGCTAAGGGGGGCGCGGTTTTGGGTAGACTAATCTGAATTAAACCGGGAGTTTGGGGTAGAGAAAATTCCTGTCGGTAGATGGTATTTTGCTGTTCGTCTTCTATGGTAAATTTACCAGACTCTAGGCTACTTGTTTGATAGGGAATGTAGAACCAAAGCGTAGGATATCCGCTAAGAGTGTAGCCGGAAAATTCCCCATTCGTCAGGGGTAATAAGGGGGTAAAGGGTTGATCGGTTTTCTCACAGGAACCTCGAGTTCCACCGGGCTTTCGTTCTTCGGCGGGTTGGCTGTCTGGTGGGGTTGGTGGATCATTGGTGGCGGGTGGGGTTTGATTGATTGGGGTGGAGGTGATCAGAATTAAGGAAAGAATGAGTGGAAGGTTTGGGGAAATCATTGTTTTTTTCTCCGGGTTTGAGGTTGGGTGGTTGGGTGTTTTTTTAACGCAGAGGGGCGCAGAGGTAACGCAGAGGCG
>NZ_DS989860.1:0-4699 GCF_000155555.1 Coleofasciculus chthonoplastes PCC 7420 | reverse complement strand
GCAAAGATGTTCCATATCCCATCATGTCCATCCCCTAAACAGTACAAGGGTGAGGTTAATGTTTGACTATTTATCCATCCGTTAAAGATAGATTATCTGAAAGAAAGCTCCGTAATAAATTCTTGTAAGCGAGCTGTTTTATATTCTTGCCAAAAACTCGGTTCTCCTTTCTCTGCCGTCCTCAAGCGAATTTTTCCGCCATCAACGCTTATCTCTGATAATCCTTGTTTGAGATCCGGAAGCGGTAATTCAATTTGATTCACTTTCCGATGATGCGTGGAGTGACCAACTTTTAGCCCCGTTAACAAATACAAATCACTCTCCGCATTTTGATAAGATTCATTGGCGCTTAAAAGAAGACAGCATTTTTCTAGCAAAGGGCTATGGCGTGTATAGGCTTCTATCCCTAAAGCATCTGCTTGTTTTTTGGTAATCTTTAGTTTTCCCAGGCAGCTTTTTAGGGTTCGGGTTTTCCCGCGTCGGGTTTGGGTTTTTTGGGTGATAAAAAAAGGGCGATTTGGGGACTAACGTATTCTAAAATTTGGTTTCTGACTGTAATTTCGATGTCAGCTAGGGTTTCTAAACTGTCTGTGTCACTATTGTTGTACAGAATCTCACTTGCTCGTCTTAAACAAGCTTCCAGTTCCAGGCGTTCGGCTTGGTTCATCAGTAAACTTTGTGAATATCTCCATCTATATTATGTCACCTTGAGTCGTTCAAGTATACACGGAGATTTAATTCGCGAGTAATAACCGCGAATTAAAAATCGACCTTTCCCGGCTATTTGCCAAAATGGGATGCTCCCGATTTAGAGTTATATAGATTGGCGTTTCCATAAGAATATATTGGTGATTAGATAGGCAAAAATAAATGGAGTCATAGGAAGAAAAAAATGAAGCGTGATAAAAATAATAAAGCTAACTCCCCCAATACTAATTAGAATAATTCCGCTGGCGATTACTCGATAGACTAAGCCGGAAATCCGCCAATTTATCAGTCCGGCTGATAATGCCCAAGTTCCAATCCAAAGACTCTCTATCCACCAGGGGGGAAATTGAAGTATGGGACGTTTATCCGCAACGGCGCTAATCAGTTGACTGATTTTATGGGCGTGAAGGTATAAGCCGCGAATATCTTGATTATCTGGTGTTTTAAAGTAATCCTTGACGCTGGGATCGGTAACGCCAATTAAAATAATTTTGTCTTGAATTAAGGCGGGATTCACTTGATGATTGAGTACCTGAGTCAGGGTTACTGTTGGGGCAATTTCCTTGGTGCGACGATAGTTGAGCAGGATTTGGTGTCCTTTGACTTGGGAGGCGGTATAAAATCCAGGGTTCTGGTTGAGAATCTTGAAGCGAATTCCGCCAATTTGCCATTGTTTGGCGGTGGGAAACTCAACAGAAAAACCCTGATTCTGTAAATAACGCAGGGCGATTTGGGAACTAAAAGCATAGTAGGCGGAACAGTTGGAAGGTTGAGGCGGATTCATGGCTAAAAGATGACGGCGAACAATGCTATCGGAATCGGTAATCACATCACTGAATCCCAAACGCTGGCGGGGAATGTCTGGGGGTGGTGAGATACCTTCGGGATCATTGTGATTGGGATGGGTACAAATCGGAATCACGCGATCGCGCGTTTTGAGATACTCAATTAATTCTGCTTGACCTTTGCCTTCAGGTCGGTCACGATAGATATCTAAGCCGATAAGTTGGGGCTGATATTGGTCTAAGGCTTGTAATAATTGCCGCATTGTGCGATCATGCAGTGGATATTCATTGCCTAAGTTGGCGATATCCTGCCGAGTCACCTGTACCAGCAATAACCGTTGATCCGGTTCCTCCGACTGACGCGATCGCCCAAACCAATCAAACGTCTGGAATTCCCAAGATTGCCATACGCCAAGCGATCGCATCCCCATCACCAATACTGTTACCCCCACCGTCGCAGCGATTACCCGCCACCAGGGAAGGGATAGCGAGGGAGAGGGAATCGGCTGAAGCTGTTGATTCACCCAATGGCGATCAAAAACCGAGGCGTAAATCCGATTCGCCACCTGCAACTGTCCCCCCCGCTTCACCACTAACCCCGATAACCGTAATTGCTGCTGCAAATTATTCTCATCAGCCGGAACTTTCTTGCGTTTGAGTATCCGGTGATACAGCGTTAATACCCATTGCTTATCTTGATATCCAGACAAGACGCGATCGCGAATCGTCCGCAGATGTTCAGGATGATCCTGAGACAGCCAGTTATCGAGAATGTGCGATCGGACCACCTGATCCACAAGGGATTGGGAATAGTTTCCCCTGAGAAGGGCGGGTTTAGTCAAGTAATCAATGTGCCTCTCTTCCCCAACTGTTTGACACACCAACCGACATACCTTTTGCGTCAGAAACGGTTGTCCTCCTGTCCAATTTAATATAGCTTGAAGTACCGCATCAGGATGAGGAACCTTTCCCTCTAATCCCCTAACTAAAGGTTTCGCCTCTTCCCGTGTAAACCCCTTTAACTCAATCGCCAAACTATCAATATTAAACGGCGTGCGCTGATTATCCGCAATCAAATCCGAAGGCGTCGCCACTCCCAACAACGCAAACGTTAAACGCTGGTATTTCTGCTGAGTTGCCCGTTTATTATAACAAGTACGGATAAACCCCAATACATCATCCTTAAATTCTAAATTCAGAATACTATCGATTTCATCAATAAAAATAACAATCTTACCCGCAACCCTACCCAAAACCTCCTCATCAACGAATTTACTGAACCGATCAAAGGGAGACAAATACCCATACCGATACCACCACTCCCCCTCATCCAGATCCAACTCAAACCCACTCACCAAATGACTCACCATTGTGCCATAAAACTCCTCCTGAGTAATTTGAAAACTACAGATATCCCGCATTTCCATTTCCACACAAGCGAACCCCTGATCTTGCAAGCGTTTCATCGTCCGCACCAACAAACTCGACTTCCCCATCTGACGAGAATTCAGCACATAACAAAACCGCATCCCCCTCAATCCCTGAAAAAGTTCTTGATCCGCCGCCCGAACCACATAATTCGTCGCATCCAGAGGTAAAGCGCCACCTACTTGATAGTCGTCATTAGTCATTTGTCAAAACACTGATTTCACTGATTTATTAGAGAGATTGGGGTAGGGATCTGAGAAGTTAGTCACACTGATTACACCGATAAATTGGTTGTCTATAATTTTTTATTTCTCATTATTCGTCATCTAATCCTAAACATCAAACCCAACTCCATCTCCAACCCCCTAAAACCTGTCCCCCCATCCACTCACCCCCTCTGCGTTCCTCTGCGTAAACCTCTGCGTTCCTCTGCGTTAAAAAAACATAAACTCTCTCCCCACAACATCAAATCAAACAATCCCTAACCCCCCGATTCAATCCGACTCTCAAAATACCGACGAAACAACTCATAACGAGGACTAACGCCATCCCCTTCCCACCGAACCAACCCCAAATTCTCCAAAACATCCGCCACCTCCAGATTCAATCTCACCGAATGATTAACACCAACAACCTGATTAAACGCCGCCACCAAATCCGGCGATTGATGTAACTTTTGTCCATACATCAGCAAATAATCCCGATAAATTCCCCTAGGAGTCGCCGCCGTTGCCAAAACCTCCTCCAATGTCACCAACTTTTGTCCAATTTGCTTCATCGCCTCTTGCACCAAATAAGGCTGTCCCCCCACCATTGCCATTAACCGATTCACCTGATCAATTTGCCAATCCAATCCATAGTCTTGCGCCAACGCTTGCACCTGTTCCCGACTCAATTCCGGTAACGCGATCGGAAGTCCCGTATTAAATGGTGACTGATTAATATCCAGTTCGCGATAATCTTCACTCTACATTGCTAGTGTAGTATGGAAAACTGGGATAGAATTGATAAGCTGGTTATGCACTGCTGGACGGTTGCCCCATAAGATTCGCTAATCAGAGCAGTAGGTAGCTTTGTTCGTTTAGCATCTCGGTAAAGAATAGAATCCTTTCCCCTCTGTCGCTTTTGGGGTATGATTCGCATATTTCTTTACACGCTTCTTTTACGCCGAATGCTGTATATTTTTTGGTTAGCTGTCTGCATCGAATCATTACCGATCCCAGATAGTCGCGTTTTTTGGTTATGTGTTTAAGGATTAACACCCTTAAGCACGCTTTATCCCATGCGGATAGTCGTGATGCTTTCATAATCTTGTCTTATAGGTTTGTGTTCCAGCGGAGCATAATTGCCTTATCAATCGATACCCGTTACTGTTGGTTTAGTAACGGGTGTTTTAAAATCGCCGTTACTACTTCAATATTTCAGATTTCTCAGGTAGTAACGGCTGTGAGGGTCTTTACTCTTTAAGCTTCAGAGCCTTCTTAAGCTCCTTGAACAGGAGCTTGCAGCCATAAGCGGCGGTCTGACTGATGATCAGTTTTCCGAATGTGTTACTACCTCCTTGGTCATTTTTCTCAATCTCAAATCGTTTCTGTCGTTCATCGTAGAAATTTCCTAGTCTTTCGCCAATTGCTCCGTGTGGGCGATTTCCCTTGGGGGCGATCGCAACCAAAATCCACATATAGAGTTCAGTCCGGCACATTTTTGAACCGCTTCCGGCGTTCCATCCTTTACGGTCGCCGCTACTTAACTCGTCTCCTGCCATGCCCAACCGTTTT
>NZ_DS989859.1:101793-178286 GCF_000155555.1 Coleofasciculus chthonoplastes PCC 7420 | reverse complement strand
ACGGTTAATCGTGGGGACGGAGGTAGATGACACCGAGTTAGTCACATTACGGCGATTGATTGAGGAATTTGAAGCCGAACTCGCTACCTTGGGCGCGAGAGTTGATAATTTAGAAGGACGAGTAGCCTTTTTAGAAGACCACCAGTTTTCCACAACCACCAAATTAAATGGTGAAGTTATTTTCTCACTCGTTGGTGCAACCAGTGATGAGGAAGATGCCAATATTATTCTGGCTGACCGAGTGCGCTTGAACCTAAATACCAGTTTTACGGGTCAAGATTTACTGATTACAGGTTTACAAGCGTATAACTTTGGTGGTGATATCACCGGGGCGGGTAGTGTTCAAGGGGCATTATTTCCTGGACGAGATGCTTTTTTAAGTGAAGGGTCTACGAAACTCAGTTTTGAACCCCAGTTTCCGGAATTTAACCCCCAAGACTTGAGCGAGAGTGCGGGGTCTAATGATGTTGAACTCTACAAACTTTTGTACATTTTCCCATCCGGAGTCAACAATTTAACCCTATTTGCTGGAACAGCCGCAGAAGCCTCCGATGCATTTCCAGCCATTATTCCTTTTTCCAGTGAAGGACAGGGGGCGATTTCGCGATTTGCCACATTGAACCCCGTTTTACGTGTATCTGGGGGAACCTCCCAAACGGGCTTAGCCTCGGCTGTCGGGTTTATTTGGGGGATTTCTGATGCAATCGACTTGCGGGCGTTATACGGTAGCGTCAATGCGGCGATTCCGGAACAAGGTGACAACAATATATTGGGGTCAGGGTTCTTTGGTGGAAGTACCGTCGCCTCAGCCCAGCTTACGCTGAAACCTAGTTCTCAATTTGATATTGGTCTGAACTATGCTTATAGTTACCACGACCTGAATATTATGGGTCTAGGATTAACTCGATTTTCCTCCAACCCGCTGAATATTCCTGGACGCACAGTTGATGGAGATGGTAATCCGATTGTTGGTGGGATCTTAGATACACCCGTTCACGTTAATTCCTTGGGTGCTACCGCAACCTGGCGTATTTCTCCGAAAATTTCACTAACCGGTTACGGTGCTTATTTCTTTGTCGATGCTGTCGCTGGTGCAGATGCATCATCTGATTTCACGACTTGGATGGCGGGGTTACATTTTCAAGACTTATTTAAAGAAGGGAATACGGCGGGTCTAATTTTTGGACAACCGTTGCATCGGGTAGAAGCAGACGGCGCAGCCGATTTGACAGAACCTGGTGTTGACCGAGAAACGCCCTATCATTTAGAAGCGTTTTACAACTTTAAGGTTAGTGATAACGTCAGTATTACACCCGGAGCATTTGTTCTGTTTAACCCAGAAAGTGATGGGAATAACGATACCGCTTTAGTCGGTGTACTGCGAACTACATTTACCTTCTAGTAGTTGACCCAACCGTGGGTTTCAACCCATAGCTACAATGCAACTACGAACTCCCCAAAAGAACAAGGACACGGCAATGCCGTGTCCCTACGATATCACTGATGTTCTAGAAGAATTACGCGATCGCCATAGCGGGTTCGTGCCAACGCCCAACGGCTTTACCAATCACTGCCATTTCTTGGACTAAGCTATCAAAGCGATCCGGTGTCAGGGATTGGGGTCCATCGGATAAGGCTTTAGCTGGATTAGGGTGAACTTCAATCATCAACGAATCCGCCCCGGCTGCGATCGCGGCTTTTGCCATTGAGGGTACATACTCAAACCAACCCGTACCGTGACTGGGATCAATCATGATCGGCAAATGGGTGAGCGATCGCAATACAGGTAACACCGATAAATCCAGTGTATTCCGGGCATACTTCCGGTCAAACCCCCGGACACCCCGTTCACAGAGAATCACATTGGGATTTCCCCCAGCTAATACATACTCCGCCGCCATTAACCATTCATCAATGGTCGCCGACATTCCCCGCTTTAATAATACGGGTTTATCCTGTGCGCCAACTTTCTTCAACAGGGAGAAATTCTGCATATTGCGGGCACCGACTTGCACCACATCGGCTACCTCAGAAATTTTATCCACATCGGCTGTATCCATGACTTCGGTAATGATCCCCAAACCCGAAGCCTCCCGTGCGGCGGCGAGTAAGCCTAAAGCGCTTTCTCCATGTCCTTGGAAGGAATAAGGCGACGTCCGAGGCTTATAAGCACCTCCCCGCAAAAACTTAGCACCCGCCGCTTTTACCCGACGCGCCGTTTCCACAATCATCTCCTCGTTTTCTACCGAACAGGGACCAGCTACCAGCACCACGGGATGCTGCTCTCCAAAGTGAACAGCTCCATCGGGTGTTGATACTACAACTTCGCCAGCTTCCCCGTGACGATATTCACGGCTTGCCCGTTTAAAGGGTTTCTCAACCCGCAGCACTTCTTCTATCCAGGGGCTAATTTCTTGAATTTGCCGGGGGTCTAAAGCCGCTGTTTCACCGACTAGACCCAGAACAACCTTGTGTTTACCCACAATCGGTTCTGGTGTTAGCCCCTGTTCGCTGAGTTCCTGACTAATGCGATTGATTTCGGCTTCTGGAGAGCCGACTTTCATGACTACAATCATAACTTTTAAGGTTTAAGTTTTCAATGTGATTGGGGAAGGGATAGGTTTTGACCCTTCGCCTTGTTAATCGGGCATGGTGTGTGATTTCACTCCCCCTGCTCCCAGACGTAGCATGCTACGTCTCTACATTGCTCCCTCTGCTCCCCCGGCGTTCCTAGCAATAACCGAAAAAAGAGCTAACTTTTTTTAGCCTCTCTCGCCTCACGCCATGCTGATGTGAGTCGTCCTAGGTTGGTTGTGAATTCCTGCCAACCCAGTAATGTTCCTGGACTGTCTTCCTCCCAGGATGCTGAAAGAACACCATAGGTTAATCCCAACACACCTAAGCCAAAAAATCCCATACTTACCAGAACCACCGCTACATTGGGTAACTCGATCTCCAGGTTGACCACCGCAAGATAGCTAACCACAAATGAAAGCATTCCCAACGCGGTTGGAATACCACAGAGTAACGCCATACGGCGCACCATACGCTTACTCACCTGATCAGGAATAGTCATCGACTCAGGAGTAGAAGCCTTTGGTTGATCCGGTTTGGCTGGGGATTTCGCTTTAGCTTTATTCGCTACAGGTTTAGCTGGGGATTGCGACTTTTTTTTTCGCTTTTGGCTCGGCTCAAAAGGTAAAGGGTTGCGGGAGGGTTCATCAGACATAAGCTTTAGTCAGTGTTTATCCGCGAATACCTAAGCGCTTAATCAAGGCTTGGTAATGTTCAGGATTGCCTTCACGCACATAACTTAATAAGCGTTTGCGCTGACCAATCATCTTTAATAATCCCCGACGGGAGGCATGATCCTTTTTATTGGCTTGCAGATGTGTACTCAAGCGACTAATGCGATCGCTGAGCATGGCGATTTGCACATCTGCCGAACCCGTATCGGTGTCGTGAATCTGATAGCTGTCAATAATTTCTTGTTTGCGTTCTTGGGTTAAAGCCATGGATAAATGTTCATTGGTATAATCCAGCAGTTTTTGATCATATCATTTTTCATGATTCATGGTATTCGCTCAACGAGCAAGCCAGCTAGATGGTTCATAAGTTTAACGGTTTGAGCGACGAGTATCCAGCCACTGCTGGAGTATAATAGCTGCGGCTTTGCGGTCGATCAGAGCTTTATGGCGAGAGGGCGAGAGCTTCTCAGCATGAAGTAACTGTTCGGCTTCAAAGGACGTTAACCGCTCATCCACATATTCTACGGGTAATTGTAGGGCAGCGCTCAAGCGACGGGCATATTTTTGCACCTGTCGCGCCTGGAATCCCAGCGTCCCGTTCATCGAATAAGGTAATCCAACCACCAGAACTTGAACGTCGCGTTGTTCGACGAGTTCTCGGAACTGGGATACATCCTGCTCAAAAGATGTCCGCTTGATTGTGGTTAAACCTGTAGCAATTAAGCCAGTACCATCGCATCCGGCGACACCAATTCGCTTACTACCAACATCCAAGCCCAAGGCTGAGATTTTCTGCATTACATCAGTTAATTATTGCATGGGGTCGGGGCGGGTTTAGTTGCATCTGGGTAAGGTCAGAAACGATAGTAGTAAAACCCGCCCCTACACACTCACTACTCTCCTACTCCACATCTGTCGAATTGGCTGGCGGTGGAATATCTTTGTCCTTCAGCTTTTGTTTTGCCGAAGAATTGGCTCCATTTGTTTTAGAAGCGGCGTTAGGTTGTTGGGAGAGGGATTCCCACCAGGACATACGGCTGGGGATGGGAGTACGGGCTGGCTGGAGTCCCTGAAGCACTTCTGATAACTGTAACCCTTCTAATTTCTTGGCTTCCCGGATTTTATGCCAGACTGAACGAGACATGAGCAGAGTATGCTCGATTCTCTGAGCATCTAACTGTTCCAGGTAGTCTTCTCGTTCCGGTTGATAGTCGGCTGAAGCCAGATGCAAAGACTGGGCAGGATATTGTTGGGTAATCCGCGCCATTTGTGAGAATAACTCTGGATACAGGCAAGTGTAGGCAGGGTGAACAGTGAGCTGGGCTTCGTGCGCTCGACTCCCATCTCGGCAAAGGGTGAGTTGAAAATAACCAATAGCTGCTTTGCGCTGGGATTCAAACACATAAGCATTGATAACTTCAGTGCGATTGAACCACTGCTGTAGCGTCGAGACTAGCGATCGCATAAATCCTGTTTTAAAATCCTCGATATGACGGTCAAACACTTGACGCACCAAAGGAGGCATGGACGCCGTATCTAGCTGATACAATAGTTGAGCATCAGCATTGCTCACCGGGAGCAAGTTGGGTAAATCGGGTTCGCGATCGCCTAGTTTAGCTAAGGTTTGCTCAGAAATTGACCAATATGTCAATTGGGCTAGAGGTTGAAATCCATTCCGCCGATATAGTGCCAGGGTATCTTTATTGTGGATATTGACTTCTAGTAACCAGGTGCGGGCTTCCCAGATAGTCTCGAAGCAATGGCGCAAGAGTGCCGAGCCGGTTTCAAGTTTGGCGGGTTTATTAATGGATGCAGGAGACGGATCGGGAGCAACTAACACCTGTTCCACGCGCCAAGTACTGCGAGTCCGATTAAAGGGTGACACTTTGATTAATCCTCGCAGCCGCTGAAATTGTTCAGCTACATAGAAACAAAAATCATACTGGCAAGGATTTGGAAACCAATTCAAAACCATCAGCAGCCCATACCAGCGTCGAACCTGCTGTAGTTGGCGGATGAAGGTTAACGAGCAGCTATTACACTCCGTATCTGTGGCTTGAGTCGTAAGCTGCTCAATTCTCTCCAAATCGCCGTATTGAATGGGGCGAATCACAGTCTTCGCGTTTTCCGGAACAGGTGAAGTCATGTTGAGTAAAGATGCTAGGAAGCCAACAGCAGACAAGACCAAGTTTTTTGCACTGTAGTATACAGCGACAAGATTCAAGTTACTGTCCTGACAATATATTAACGATTTTCCCACTCTGTTCATCCCCAGTTGGGGAGAACAGGGGAGCTGGGGGAGTGATGTAGAGACGTGCCATGGCGCGTCTGGAAGCTGGGGAAGCTGGGGAAGCCTGTAAAGACAAAAATTAAAATTAGAGCTGATCAGAGCCGTATTGCTCCACCCCCTTACCCTATCTCCTTATCTCCTTCATCATTCAGATGGCGGCACTAGGGACTTTTTTCGTAAACATTTGTAAACTATAAATCATTGATGCTTGTATACTCGCAAACAACCATTGCCTTGCTGCATCTGAATCGGAACGCTGCGTCTTGCCACTAAGACAAGTCTGGGGTTTTCACCATTTTAGGAGTTTTTCATGAACCAACTGATCAAAATTGAGCGCTCTTTGTTGATAGGTCATATCGGGGCTATGGCATTTGGACTGGCAGGGCTACTGCTGGTGTTGCCTCACCCCGAATGGATTATGAGTTTACCGCCACAGGGACAAACCTTGTTTCAATGGTCTATGGCTGGGGGTGGAGTCGTCTACATTATTTTAGGAGCAGCAGCCGTTGCAATTTATGCCTACCGAACTCTGGGACTGTGGCAATGGTTGACGTTCATGGTTCCTGCTATTGTCATTTCCTTGACCAGTGAACTCCTGGGAACGAGTACAGGTTTCCCCTTTGGACATTATGGTTACTTAAGTGGCTTAGGCTATAAAATCGCGGGTCTTGTGCCGTTTACGATTCCCTTATCCTGGTTTTATTTAGGATTGGTGTCTTATCTATTGGCTCGTGTGGGGTTAGAGAGAAGAGTGGCGACGAATCAATCAGTTAGTTGGTGGCGTCACTTAGGTGCGATCGCGATCGGTGCTGTTTTACTCACGTCTTGGGACTTTGTACTTGATCCCGCCATGAGCCAAGCCTCTGTTCCTTTCTGGTTATGGGAGCAACCGGGTGCCTTTTTTGGGATGCCGTATCAAAATTTTGCGGGTTGGTTAGGAACAGGTGCTGTCTTTATGGCTGTCGCGGCTTTATTTTGGCAGAAAACGCCAATGGCATTGTCTAGAAGCCAATTGGGATTGCCCTTAGCCGTTTACCTGAGCAACTTTGTCTTTGCGGCTGTGATGAGTATCGGTGCTCAAATATGGGTTCCGATTGGCTTAGGGATCGTGTTAGGCGTTATTCCCGCCGTGGTATTGTGGCGGATGGCAACAGTGACACCCACATCTAACACCCTCGAACAAGGACAACGCGATCGCACTCCAGAGGCGAAAGTGCCTGTAGCGTCTATTAAGTAATTTGTCATTTGTCATTCGTCGAGAAGCAAGCTACGTAAAGTCAGGGCGGGTTTAGTTACATCTGGGTGCAACCGAAAAGATAGTAGTGAAACCCGCCTCTACACAATTTCCCCCAGCTGCCCCATCTTCCCCTGCTCCCGATAACTGATAACTAATAACTCCCCATGCCCGCTTAGAATGATAATTGCCCTAATCCTATTACTGATCCAAATCCCTGCTACTTTAATCCTGCTCTCGCGCCTGCTGAAAGGTCCAGGACGTCGTCCTCCCGTAGAAGCCAAGTCCCCTACCCCCGATCAGGTGGGGGTAGTTAGTGTTGTGGTTCCGACTCTCAATGAACGAGAACGCCTCAATCCTTGTCTGATGGGATTAAGTCAGCAGAGTTACGAAGTACGCGAAATTATTGTAGTGGATAGTCACTCTACCGATGGCACACGGGAGTTAGTCAAAGATGCCCAAATCAAAGATCCGCGATTCCGGCTGATGACTGATGATCCATTGCCACCGGATTGGGTGGGACGCCCTTGGGCGTTGCATCAGGGCTATTTGTACAGTTGTCCCGATAGTCAGTGGATTTTGGGCGTTGATGCGGATACCCAACCGCAACCTGGATTGGTGGCGGGGTTAATTGATATTGCTGAAACTTCAGGGTTTGACCTGGTGTCTCTGTCACCGCGATTTATTCTCAAGTATCCGGGGGAATGGTGGCTACAACCAGCGCTGCTGATGACGTTAGTCTATCGATTTGGTCCGACTGGGATTACCAGCAATCCCCCTGAAAGGGTGATGGCAAATGGGCAGTGTTTTTTGTGTCGCCGACAGGTTTTAAGCCAACTCGATGGGTATAACAGTGCCAAGGGTTCATTTTGTGATGATGTGACTCTAGCCCGGTATGCCGCTAGCCAGGGATTTAAGGTGGGATTTTTGGATGGTGCTAATGTGCTGAAAGTCCGTATGTATGAAGGCGCTTGGGCGACTTGGCAGGAGTGGGGGCGATCGCTAGATTTGAAAGATGCTTCTAGCCCAGGTCAACTCTGGAGTGATGTGTGGCTACTGCTGAGTACGCAGGCATTGCCTCTACCCGTGTCTATCGCCGTTTTGGTGAGTTTGAGCCTGGGCATATCTTCACCCGTCCACCTTCCTATCCTAGGGTTAAATCTAGGGTTATTGGTAATGCGCTGGGCATTAGTGGGCGCGATCGCCCGTTCTTATGATTTCACTCCATCCTCATCCCCCGCCGCTTGGTTATTTTGGCTTTCACCTCTGGCTGATCCCTTAGCTGTGCTGCGGATTTTCTTGTCCGCTAGGCAAAGACCAAAACAGTGGCGGGGGCGGATTTATAGCGGTTAGAGAGGGGAAATGGAGGTGCAGAAGGGCAGAGAAGACAAGGCAGATGGGGATGCTTCGCTTTTGTTTCATGGGAGAAGGGGAACTGGATTCTCTTGCTCCCCTCTCCCCGGCGTGGGAGAGGGGCTGGGGGTGAGGGGTTGAGCTTAAGTTGACACGAAAGTCCCCAAACCCGCCCCTACACACTCAACATTTCCCCAATCCCTAATCACTCTTCATCACCCGACTTAACTTGGTCTACTCGTTCTAATTGCCAGAGAATCTGGTTGCCTTCACGCCGCACTCGCGAGACAATCCAGTTGCGCCAGGGCCAATGATCACCCCGACTGGTAACGGCACTGGCATTGATATCCATTAAATCAGCTAGTTCAGAACTACTAATCAGATAGCCCTCACTGGCGATTTCATCAGCAATGCGTAGGGTCTCGATTAAGTTTCCCAGTTGGGCAACTCTAATTTCGCGGGGTAACTCGTCATTGGAATTGTTTGGTGAATCCGGTATTTCTATCATGGGTGTTTCTGATGTAGGAAGGCTCGATGGTACATCTTTGTAAACTACATCAAAAGTGGTCTTTTCATCTGATACCCCTGTTACGGGTGTCTTCTGGGGTAAAGTGGGAGAGGTGGAATGATTCACTTCTTCTAGGACTTGTGTTAGCTTAGGGGATTTACCGTTGGCAAAGGCATTGGCAATTTGATCACAACGCTCGTTGCCTTGGTTGCCACTGTGTCCCCGTACATACTGCCAAGTGACTAGGGGAGAATTGACCGCATCGAGTTTTTCCCATAAATCTTGATTTAAAACGGCTTTTCCTTGAGAGGTTTTCCAGCCTTTCTTTTTCCAGCCCTTAATCCATTTGGTAATGCCGTTCTTGACGTATTCACTATCGGTATAGAGGGTAATCGGCTGAGTTTGTCCAGATCCCTGAACCAGGATCAGGGCTTCAATCGCGGCTAAGAGTTCCATACGGTTATTGGTGGTTTTTGCCGTAGCCCCCCCTATTTCATGCACAGAACCATCGGTAAAATACACAACCGTACCCCAGCCACCGGGTCCTGGATTGCCACTACATGCGCCATCGGTATAAACACTTTTGATTTGACGAGTTACAGGCATTGTTTCGCATTATAAGTAAACTCCTAACTGGTTGTAGCAGAGTTTTTACCCATCGGCACAACAGGTGGTCAAGGGGAGCAGAGGGAGAGAAAGTGATCGAGTCCGTATGACTGTGTAGGGGCGGGTTTTACCCATAACGTTCCGGATCAAACCACTACCTGAACTAAACCCGCCCCGACTGATCCTTCGCTTCACCCAAGGACATGGTTTTGAGTTACGATCTCAAGTGACTATGATAAATAGTACAATTGTTCATCTCCCTCATCTCCCCCTTGTCTCCCTTAAATCCTGAAGCCTCGTGAGTTACGAACCCCTCCATCACAAATATCGCCCTCAGACGTTTGCCGATTTGGTTGGTCAAGAAGCGATCGCGCAAACGCTCACGAATGCTATTCGTCAAGAGAAAGTTGCCCCGGCTTATTTGTTCTGTGGTCCGAGAGGTACGGGAAAAACCTCGTCAGCGCGGATTTTAGCCAAATCCCTTAACTGTCTGACTACCGATAAGCCAACGCCTCAGCCTTGCGGTACTTGTGACGTTTGTCGCACGATCGCTCAAGGAACCGCCCTGGATATCACCGAAATTGACGCGGCGAGTAATACAGGTGTTGATAATATTCGGGAAATCATCGAACGCGCCCAGTTTGCCCCCGTTCAATGTCGCTACAAGGTGTATGTGGTGGATGAATGTCACATGCTCAGTAGTGCGGCGTTCAATGCATTACTCAAAACCCTAGAAGAACCCCCTAAACATGTTGTTTTTGTCTTAGCCACCACCGATCCCCAACGAGTTTTACCCACGATTATTTCTCGCTGTCAACGGTTTGATTTTCGCCGCATTCCCTTGGCGGCAATGGTCAAGCATCTTCAATACATTGCCACCAAAGAAAGTATTAATATTACAACAGAAGCGATTACCTTAGTCGCACAAGTAGCGCAAGGGGGATTACGAGATGCCGAAAGTTTGCTGGATCAACTCAGCTTGTTAGCCGGAGAAATAACGGTTGAATGTATTTGGGATTTAGTCGGGGCAGTACCGGAACGAGACTTATTAGCACTGAGCCAAGCAATCACGGATAATCATGCTCAAGCCGTTCTCGACTGTTGCCGCAATTTAATGGATCGGGGACGAGAACCCTTAGTTGTGCTGCAAAATTTAGCTGGATTTTATCGGGATTTACTAATTGCGAAAACCGCACCCAGTCGTCAAGATTTAGTCGCGGTTACACCGCCAACCTGGAAACAGTTAGGCGAGTTAGCTCAATCGATGGATACGACGGATATTTTACAGGGACAACAACATTTAAAAAGCAGTGAAGTCCAGGTAAAAAACACAACCCAACCGCGCCTCTGGTTAGAAGTGACTTTGTTAGGTTTATTACCCGACGCATTGCGCGTAGAATCGGCAAGTAATCAGACGCGATCGCAACAGGTTAGTCAACCTAGAAAAACCCAGCCACCAGAACCTCAACGCCGTTCTCAACCTCCCTCTCCACCCCCTGCGGCTGCACCTCAAGCGCCAACCCCTCAACCCACTGCCTCAACCCCTGAGACTCAATCACCCCCGCCAGTCCCATCCTCGCCATCCTCTGTGCCACCTGCTCATCAGGAAACCGTACCTGCCGTTCCTGTTGCAGAACAATCGGCGGATCACGAACAAATTTGGCAAAATATTCTTGACAATTTAGGACAAAATAGTGTCAAAGCATTATTAGGTCAGCATTGTAATTTATTTAGTTTTGATGGAACCGTAGCGCAGATCGGAATTACATCTAAACCATTGTTGAAACTAGCACAAGATAAACTGCCCAATATTCAAGCTGCCTTTCAAAGGGTTTATCAGAAAGACATCAAAGTCATGTTCAAAGTTCTTGGAACCACATCGGCTAAACCCGCAGCGACAAATCGGGAACCTGTTACACCATCGCCGTCTAAATCGCCGTCACCTGTAGAAGAGGAAGACGATCAGGATCATAGAAAAACTCAAAGAACTGTTATTCCCCAACCGGAACGTCAAATAGTCCAACCGACTGAAACTTTGTCTAATCAGGCGCAGGAAACTCGATCCGTTTCTCTACCTCAATCTTCGATATCAGAACCTATAGATACTGGAGACTGGGATGAGGAGAAAATTAAAGATGCTGTAACTGCCCTAGAGAAATTTTTTGGTGGTAATGTGATTAATCTAGAGGATGAATTGAATCTGCCTGCATTGGAGACGAGTTCATCCGCTGAGGAAACCAAGCCAACAATATCTTCGCTTCAATCTCAGTCGTTTAATGAGACAGATTCAATCACCATTCAAAATCAGCAAACACCAGAGACAACAACCAATAATTCGGTTCCACCATTACAGCGATCGGATACCTTGGAATACGATGAAAATGGTGATATTGCGTTTTAATTACTTATTCAGCAAGCCCTAAGTATGGCATCACCTTGCTCAGGGAAAATGTACCCTTGCTCCCCCAGCTCCCTCAGCTTCCCCAGCTTCCCCTGCTCCCCCTCACCTCACCACTTATTCAGCAAGCCCTAATTATGTAGCGAGCAAGATGCTCAATGTAGCGAGCAAGATGCTCAATGTAGCGAGCAAGATGCTCAATGTAGCGAGCAAGATGCTCGCACTACGGCAAGGATTTCGCCATCATCACCCCATCACCCCATCACCCCATCACCCCATCACCCCATCACCACAAAACTAGCAGCCTCTAACGACTAATTTGATCCAAGCTTGACGCAGAATCTTCTGCTTGTCTGGGGGATTTGTCTTAATTTGCTGGAGCAATTCACGGGTATTCATCCACTGATACTGATGGATTTCTGCTGAGTTTGGCTGAATTATCGCCTTGCTATCCGCAATGATGAGTGCTGCAAAATAAGCTTTTCCTATCATTCTATTTTTGTCTACCCATCCGCGCACAGAATACATTAAGTCACGTTCGTCTCGGCGATATTCCGGGAATAAACGCTTGCCTACCCAAATACTACGTCTAAATTGAATTTGCAATTCGCTTAGTCCCAATTCTGTCTTCAAGCAGCGCATTGAAGCGGTTTTGGGACTGTCTTCTAGATGCATTCCTTCTTGGGGAGGCATCCATATAGACTGATCCTGAAGGGGCTGCACTAACAGATATTTCTTTTCGGGATCAGTCGATTGAATGAAACAAATAACCTCTGGACGAAATCCGGTTAAATGGAGGCGATACTTCTGGTTAAAAATCCATTTGTATCCGAGCCGCAACCAGTCTAATTCTAAGTTCATAGCCTATCCCCGCCACAATCAGGATTTCTTCTAAGCTATCTGCTTATTAGAAAGGGGGGCTTCCAAATTAAATAGGGAATAGGGAATTTTAACCCAATCGGTAGGGGGTTGCTCTACGTAGGGTGGGCAATGCCCACCTACCGTTTCCAACTAATCCGATTTAACCCAATCGGTAGGGAGTTCGTCTGACAGCCTTTACCCAGTAAGGGTTTCAGCCGCCGAATCGACGCATCCAAACGAAAAATATAGGGTTTCAGCGATTTGCCGAGATGCGTCGATGAACATCTGAAAATTGCCCTCAAACCTAGATACCATAATACTTTAACGGGATTTGAGTAATGCTTGTAGTGGCGTGGCACACCTTATTTGATGAATTAGAATTGGTTCGTAGTGAGGGCTTCAGCCCTCTCCAGCTAAGCGTTATAGCACTAATACCGAGTTGCGTTCTATCATGTCATTCTGAGCGAAGCGAAGAATCTGGACAGATGCTTCGCGTCACTCCGTTTCACTGCGTTTTGCTCAGCATGACAGATTCTACCCTAGACTGCAACTTAGTATAAAGTGCTTACTACAAACAAAACCCTATTTTAGCTGGGTCAGTCCAGTCGTGGCGTGGCACACCTTATTTGATGAATTAGAATTACGCCCGGAAACTGTAGGAGCGCTCATACTTGCGCCCGATTCAATGGTCAAAAATTAATCGAACATCTCAATGATAAAATACCTGAACAACCGATAAAGCAAGCTACCTAACACCAGGCAATAAGCTGTCATGCATTTAAATTGGGTATTAGTAGCGAGCAAGATGCTCGCACTACCATCCTTTCGCCGTTATTGATATTAAGGTTTAAATGCCGAACAGCTTACACAATTAACCGCTAAATCATCTGAAGAGGTCAAGATGGCTTTCAGTAATTATAAAGATATCAGTTCAGTTCTCAAAGAATTTCAAATCACCTACACTGAAGCTAATTTCATGGAAGAGATTGAATTTAGTATCCCTGATTACTTCCGTGAAGACTTGCAAACTGTTATGCAGGATGGAGTCCCCAATGCTTCAGAATTTTCGATTTGTGAGAATCTAATTTATCCAATTCTTAAGGAAGTGTGGAAATGCTATCGGAGTAACTTTGTTTTGTGGGGACATAAATCCTTAATCTATGATGAGAATCTTTCCGGGTTTCCTGAGTATATTTTGGCGAAACGCTCCCCATTAGGGAAAGTCGTATTTGACAAGCCTTATTTTCTATTAGTTGAAGCAAAACAAGATAAATTTGCTGAAGGTTGGGCGCAGTGCCTTGCTGAAATGGTGGCGGCGCAAAAGTTGAATGATGAACTGCCTGTCATTATTTTCGGTATTGTCTCGAATGGGAAAGACTGGGAATTTGGCAAGCTAGAAAAAGATTCATTTACTCAAAATAAAAATCGCTACCTGATTCAGGATTTGGATCAGCTATTTGCTGCTGTAAACTATGTTTTCCAAAAATGTGAATTGCAACTCAATGAGCTAGTTGCTGCTTAACCAGATATCCCTCTTTCAACAGTTATATAGCAGTTCCAAATGAAACGTGAAAATATTACCCCTCCCAAACCCTCCCCTTAGCAAGGGGAGGGCAGGGTGGGGTTCACAACTCAAATGAAAACGCTATAGCAACCGCCATAACGGTTAGGACACATCATTTAGTAAAGACGTTCCGGCGGAACGTCTCTACAAAATGGGAAATTGCGTAGTTTTTGTTACGGTTTTTGGGAGATTGTAGTATCGATTTTGATTTCTGGACTGGCGCTCTAGATTGCTGATGGTCGGTAGGGTCTAGACCACGCGCAACAGGAGCTTGATATCCTGGTGTTTCCAACTAATCCGATTTGACCCAATCGGTAGGGTTAGGACACTCAAAGTAATAAACGGGACAGTAAAGTTTCCAACTAATCCGATTTGACCCAATCGGTAGGGATGATCACTGGTCTCACTTAGTCCCAGCGGATGCTGTTTCCAACTAATCCGATTTGACCCAATCGGTAGGGAAGCTAAAACGACTGATAGTCTGGGGCGGCATCTTGTTTCCAACTAATCCGATTTGACCCAATCGGTAGGGCGGGTGCTAGCGTTACCTTAAATTGGGAACGGCACTTGTTTCCAACTAATCCGATTTGACCCAATCGGTAGGGATGCAAGGAAAAACTAGAAATCCTGCATACGAAGTTTCCAACTAATCCGATTTGACCCAATCGGTAGGGAAAAACCGCGAGAGATGTCTACCACTCAGGTTTCCAACTAATCCGATTTGACCCAATCGGTAGGGAGTTCGTCTGGCAGCCCTTACCCAGTAAGGGTTTCAGCGACCGAATCGACACCACTGCTGAAATTATAATGCATCCTGCCAAAAATTGAACAAACCACATACTTCAAACCCTCTCCCTGTCGGGCATCGACGCATCTCAACGAAAAATATAGGGTTTCAGCGATTTGCCGAGATGCGTCGATGAACATCTGAAAATTGCCCTCAAACCTAGAACCCACAATACCTTGACGGGATTCGAGTGCTGTTTTAACTTCACCAAAGCCGTTGAAACCCTTCAGGTTCAGTATCCAGGAAATCCAGAAAATCATCACACTTACGCGAATCATCCGGAAAAATCGTCAACAGTTCCAAATAATTAGGCGTACTTCTTGGTGTCTTCTTCCCTGGATTCTTTGGATTATCCACCAACTTCACCACCGGATACATCCGATGCCAGAGTCTTCCCACTTGACTAATTTGCCCCGTCACCGAACTTTGCTTAATACTCTGTTCAGCTTCCCTGAATCGGCGATTTGCTCTTTGATAAGCTTCGTGCAACCACTTGATAGCCACACAATCTTCATCACCCTCCGCCAAACGCCCCCATACTTCCACACCATCCGGATACCATGCTTCTCGCCAGTTGGCGTGATTCCTTTCATCCGGGTTTTACCCCCTGCAACTGCATCCATTCTGAAGCAATTTGCCTTACCTGATCAATAAATCGCCCAACCCGATTTAAACTAGAAACCTTAGCCCCATAAGTTAATGACGTTTTGTCCCATTGCCAATGACACCCGATCAGAGGTTTCCTACGTTTATAATACTCCTGATAAAATTGCCGATGATCTGCCCGTCGCCACGACTTCCCAAACCCGCCAAATAGCAAAGCAAACCGCATTAAAGCTGGCAACAGTTTTTTTAAGGTTTGCTGCTTGCTTTCATCCAATTGGCGAGGCGACATCAACAGCCAACGTAACTCGCCAGCCACTTTATACGTGGGTTCACCATACCCCTCTGTAAACGTACCCAGTTGTAAATCCGATGTTTTAAACGCACAGGTTAATAACCCCTGGGTTCCGCCATCATTCACTCCGCCAAACAAATTTTCGACTAACGCCTCGGCTGTTTGCTGATTCGTTAACCCGCCGAAAATTCGCAAAGCGTGTCCCCGCAAACTCCCGCGAAAAATATTAGGACGAAATTCCGTTTCGCCACCAATTAATTGAGGTGCCTGCCCTTCTCCTTTCAAAAATGTCTTGTACAGTTGTTGCCCTTGAATCGGAATCGGATACTCCTCCTCTGCCAACTCCGTTAACCGCGCTTTGGGTAATCCATAGCCACTGCTGGTGCGACAACCCATTCCATACCCTAACGCCCGTTCCCAAATTGCCCAAACTTCCTGCCAATCCGTATCCGGTAACGGGCTAGAAATGCCAAACTGAATCGCAGGTTCCGATAGGGAAATTAAAGCAAATCCTGTCTCATTACGCGGTTTTTCATGAGTGTGATGAGTCTGTACCTGCCATTTCTGCTGCGGGTGAACAATATCGACTAAATTTTGTTTCCAATCATTCACCGGATAGCCGCCATGAAACCGTAATAAACTCGGTTCATCACTATTTTTAGTCAAGCGGTAGCGTTGCTTTTGTTCTGAAGTACAAGCTTGACAAAACAATCCTTTCATGCTGCTACCGGGATAAAAGGGCAAGCCAAAGGCACCCAGCGCCGGGAAAATAATTCCCTCAAATTGTCCGCCATTGGTGACAAACCGCCACTGCATTTTATAGGTTCTCGTCGTAACAGTTTTACCCGGATCAGGTGGTTGGGGATAGGCTTCTTGCGTCCACTCAGACGCCCATCGTTGGGAGTCTTGTACCTCAGCCTCTTGATTGATGTATTGAAGTTGCGATCGCCCTTTTATTTGCGCCTGAAACATCAACGGCACTAATTGAGCGGCATTGGCTATATTAACCATGTTGAATTCTCCTGAGATTAGGGAACGGGGAACGGGGAACTGGGAACGGGGAATGGGGGAGATGGAACATCTTTGGTAGGGGCGGGTTTTACTTTTAACGTTTCGTTTTCACCTGGATATGACTAAACCCGCCCCGACTAAATAACAAATGACAAATGACTTAATTCTCCTCATCACTCGACAAATTACCGGGACCCTTATAGCGCTGTGTCCACCATACGATCGCATCGCATAATTGAGTCAGTACAGCTAAGATAATTCGCTGATCTTCTACCGTAATTGACCACAATTTTCCAGCCATGGCTTGCACCGTGTTAGGATTTCTCACATCAACCGGATCATTGGGAATTGTCACCCCTGCGGGTTGCATAATGCTGACTAAAGCATCCCAGGTGGCTTTCCAATATTCACCTTTACAGTCAAATTCATCCCCGTTTTTCTTCGACTTTCCCTTTAGCCGCAGATGTTCGCCCCAAAATCGCTCTAACCCATAAGCTACCGCTTCCCGCATTTTAAAAGATTGATTTAAGGATTGGCGATCGCGTTGTCTGGCGTCTAGAACTAAGGTTTGGGCAATTTGGTCTAAACTGTGAAACTTTCGCCCATCTTCTACTAAACTATAGTATTTCCAAGCCATTAACTTAAACCTCCTGTTTTTCAGTCTCAGTTTGCTGCGGGGAAAACGCTTCCCCAGCTAAAGTCACATTGCAGCGACCAAATCCAATTGATTCCAACCCACCAAAATAAAGTTCTTGGGAATAAGGCTGATTCGGTTTGGGTTCTCCAAAGGGTTTCCAGCCGAGTTGTTTTAATGCCACAGGAAACGCTAAAATACTCCCCACGGGTAACGCCTCCACATTAAAAAATGCCCCGGTTTTCGTATCGACTTTCTTCATATCCTCCAGCATCTTAATCCGGCTTTGTCGATACAATCCCATATCATGCAACCTGGCGATATCATTGTCATCAACCACGACTAATTGCTTGACCTGCACATCTACGCCAACAGGTATCCAATCGGCTAAACTTTCATGGTGTTCAATGCCTAAAAACCCCAGATTAAAGAATAAAACTTTTTCAGTCGTTCCGGGGACAACACGGGCTTTTAACTCCGGATCAGCCGTGTACGGATCAGGAACTTTAGCGTTAATTTCAGCAATTTTCTGATAGCGTTTGAGCAGGGATGGACAGCTAACCCAAACAATCGGTTGTCCTGGAGAAAATACAGGGAACCAAACTAAAGAGGCATATTCAAACTTAACTAAAGCTTCAGTTGTCCCGCCATCTTTTTGGTTCGGGTTAGTAACAGCTTCATGACCATACCAAAGCGCCACATCATTATAGCGAGATTCGGTTTGCGATCGCGTGCCATTATTCGTCGCATGATTCCGCATATCTGCCCGAAATCGTCCCCGAATTGAACTCCCTGGAATCATCCCCGTTTGGGTAAATTGGTCGCGAAAAATTAGGTTCAGATTTCCCGTTTCTTCTCCCGCACTAGCACCCACATGAAGGGGGGCTTGGGTTTCAATAATGCCGTAGGCTTTGTGATACATGGTTAACTCTCTAAACTATTTAAATCCAAAACTATGACAGGGGTAACGCTAATCCACATCCCCAACGTTTATAGGAATACCCTTCATCCGGAAACCAGCATTTATCCCAGTCAAACCAAGGTTTAGGAATACCTTTTTCCAATACATAAACGGTTCCAGGGGGAACGGCATAACGTCCCCTAGCTAGGCGTTTGGTATCTCCTGTTCCCCCTAACCGATAGCGAAAAGGACGAGGACGTTCGGTGAAAACTTGGGCATTTTCCCATTCTGGTGCTGTTATCCAGTCCTGTTCTTGCCTAATAGTAGGAAATCGGTAAGACAAGCGATTAGAACCCCACACCGCAGGCGTGATTAGGGCAAAATTATTTCCCACAGGTTGATTTAATCGTCCTAAAAGCGTTTCATTGGTAATCGGTTGACACTGTACCTCAACTAAATGTCCTTCACCGCCAAACCGATACCAACCGTCATCAATGGGAGTATTGGTCAAATACACTAAACAGGTATCGGGATGCATTTGAATTGAATTTTCCAAAAACAAACTTCCCTGTTCTGAACTAGCATCAACTCGACGTTGTTCGGTTTCTAAACGTGGATGTAAATGAGGTAAATATTGCCAAGGCGCTTTAGAAACGGTTTCCGCTTTCTCCCATTGGTTAATTGGTAGCCAAGTTTCCGTATCAAATTTACCCGGTTTGAGGGGTTGCCATTGTTGGGTTTCGCTGTTCCAGGTTAATTTTTCAATGATTTTCCCTTGACGAATTTTTTCCTCATCTTGTGGGGGATTCATCTCGGCTAAATAGTTAAAGGGAGTCGGAACATAAAAGTTTTGAGTATCCTTAGTATACGCCCAAAAGGGTCCGGCTAGGGTTAAATCGGGTAAGTTTAATTGTTGGGTGGTTTCCCCTCTTTTGTTGATTCCCGGTTGACTGTATTTAGCTGCATATAATCCCGATACTGTTGCTGCACTAGGCGGAAAGCTATTTCCAGATCGCCCAACTAGGTTATCGGGTGAAAGGAAGGGACCCGCACTACCATAGAGAAAACCAAGGGGTTGGATAATAATCAGGTGACTAAACATAATACTGTAAGGGGCTAAGTGGGTGGAGACAATTAAAGTTAACGGTTGAGATTAGGGAACAGGGAACAGTAAGGGTCTGAGGGATATTTACAAAACTTAATACCGTGCCGTTTTCTTTTGTCCGACTCCTTAGGGTTAAGCATTCTCGGTGACTGAGGAGGACAAATGAAAACCCACTTTAGCCAAGTTAATCACCCAGTTGTTTAAAGCCTTAATGTTTTGCTTTTCTTGGACATGGGGTTGATTGCCTAAAATTCCTGTTTTCTGTTGATGATCAGCATCCGATGTATCCCACAGATGGGTTTCTAAACATTGGCGATTTTCGGGGGTAAAGTAAAGTTCAAACAACCCCAGGGCAATTTGAGTTTGCTCCTGAAAAGCATGGCGAGATTCTAAGGTGGTAACATCATTATAAAAATGTGTCCAGTTGGGGGTTGTTTTATTCCCTTTGGGCTTTTCTTGCAGCGCGGCTAACGTGTCTCCCTCTCTGTCTTGATAGCTTTCTAGGAACTGTTGCAAACACCACCAAGGACAAACCCATTCTAGGTAATTGCCACTATTAAATAGAATCCGAATAGCGAGGCGATCGCGTCCCTTGTTTTTGGCTGATTTTTCTGCTTCTCGACAGTGTTGTAGCACATCTCGTTGGGGGACGCTAGGGGCTGCCCAAACTAAGCCGACACTTACGGTAATCTTGTGTTTATGTTGTTGCCAGATTTGGGGGAATTGATAGAACCAATTCAGGCAATCTTGAGCGGTTAATTTCGGTTGATTTGGCTCAGGAATTCGGTAGAGAACACCGAGGAAATCATCCCCTCCGGCATAGATAATCCGTCCATCAGCATCTAAATTCCGCCGTTTGACTCGCTCTGCTTGAGTCGGGGGTAAATAATATTTGAGATTTCTGCCCCATTCCATCATGGCTTGGCTAAAGGTGTGGAGAGAGTCGGCTTCATCTGCCCCTTTTTCTTTTAAATGGCGCAAATAGTCGCCAATCTTATCCCCATCCCCCTGAAAGTATCCTGCCCATAATTTATTGTCAAATCGGTTTAAGTCAACAAAGCTTTGGGGGATTTCAATACTCGGCAGGTCTTTTTCAGAAATAAATTGATTGGCAATAGCATCTAACGTGATTAACCGTTTAATCAGTTCTGGAATACTCAAGCGTTCAGACGGATCGAGAATGGATTCTCCTAAGTGCTGGCTGAGTTGGTGGTAAAACTGATTAATGTCCTGAGTTTGTTCAGCCATGCTAGAGTTAAGGGGATGGGTTTTATCGGTCATCCGAGGGTAGGCGATCGCTCCCGTTCCCGATAAGGTTGAACTTTCTCCTTGCCAGTTAATCGCTATCCAATTTCGTTGGGTTTTAAGTTGATTCAGTTTACGGCGAGCGTGAGTCATTAGGGTGACATCTTCTGGCGTAATGTCAGTTGCTTTGGCTTGACTCAATTCTGCATCAGTGCTTTGCGTCCAAAAAAACTCCCAGGCATGATTTGACCAAGCATTCCATTCCCGTTGCCAGGTATAAGTAAAGGTGTTTAAGGCTTGCTCGATATATTTCTGACAGGTTTCGACAACTGTTTGCCAAGCCTGATTAAAAGCCGCTTCAGCTATGTTTTCGGGGAAATTTCCAGCAATAATAATTTGGTTGGGTGTACCTTGGGTCACATTAATTAAAGCTGGAGAGACAACCCGACAGTCATGTTTTTTAGCGGCATGGCAAATTGCACAAGCTAAATAAGAAAGGAGAAAAGAACTGCCGTATAAGTCCCGCAGTTTGCGTGATTTCTCAATGAAACCCTGTACGGGAGCAAAGGTAATCACAGTGTAACATTGATTGTCTTTATCCATGTTCATTAAGTAGGTGGACACAATTAAAGTTAACAATTGAGATTAGGGAACGGGGAACGGGGAATAGGGAACAGGATGTAGTGGTGTGACCCAACTAAAATAGGATTTTGTTTGTAGTGAGAACTTTAGTTCTCTAACGCCTAGCTGGAGAGGGCTGAAGCCCTCACTACGAAGCAAATCTATCCCACCATTTTAGCTGGGTCTGTCCAGCCTGCGGTTAAAGCTTTGGGCGGCTAAGAACGTATTGTCGCTATCGGCAAGAATGAGTACCCGACGATTGGTTCCCATAAAGGTTTGGCATCCTTTGCTTGTTTGTTACTTGTATTAAAACATAAGTGTGGAAGGGGGGTTTTCTTTTACCACAAGGGAACGGGGAAGTTAGTAGTGGCGTGGCATCCCTTATTTGATGAATTAGAATTACGCCCGGAAACCGTAGGGGCGCATGGCGTGCGCCCGATTCAATGGTAAAATCTATTCCACAATTTTAGCTGTGCCATGCTACGACTTACATTTTGCCATTGTATTGCCCAATACTAATGATTCCCAGTTCAAGGAGTTTTGTGGCGAAGAGTTCAGAGACTTCTTTACTGGGGAATTTTAGGATTCTGACACTAGGAATCCAAGTGCTATTTCCTAAATACGTCCCCGAATAGTGAGGAATAATTTCTATCACTTTTTCCATGTTTGATTGTTGGATTAAAAAGAATTCGTGGTACATTATGCCATCTCATTAAACAGCTACCTAGGCTTATTTTTAACGTAAGGATGGAAAAGGGGTTTTCTTTAATTGTCATTTGGGTTGGGTGAATGTGGCACGGCTAAAGAAAAAGGGTGGGATGACCCACCCTTCCAACTAATCCGATTTAACCCAATCGGTAGGGACCAAGAACCGCTTTATACAGAATCCCTACTCTGTTAATGTAGTATGGTTTTGTAGTATAAACCTATAATCTAAAATTATAGGTGTATGCTCCAGCAGGTTGCTTTTGCCTTATCATTCAAGATCCCTAGTTTTTAAAAACTTGTTATAACTGCCATCGCAGCTCAAAGACTTACACCAATCCCCACTAATTCGAGCAGTTCCCCGACGAGCTGGTAGCAAAGTACCACGAATCGTAATATTTAAATCTGGACAGTCATCAATAGGATCAAGTGGACAATTGCAACAGATTTGAATGCTACTTTGTCCAGGAGGGTTATAAACTAAGCGATATTGTAAATCAATACCTGTAACCGAGAACAATGAAAAAGACCCCAAACGGGCAGATAAAAGTTTTTGCTCATACGTAAAGTACCCTTGGTTTATGCAGTTACCCGATAAGCTTACCCCTTTAAAAGCAGTTGCACTTAAATTACTCAATTGAATTTGAGAGGGATTGGAAATTGTACCGACAAAAACCCAATCACCATAATCTGTGAAACTACCATCAAAATAAGGAATGAAACCGCCAGCAGTTTCTTTAGAACAAGCTATTTTTAAACTTCTATTACGCACTTCAACACTATATGTGCCAGATGGCAAATCACCGCAATTTGCTAAATTCTCTTGCGATAATGCTGGCAACGCAACGAAAAAGGATGAAACAACAATTGTCTTCAATAGTTTAAACATTATTTATTTATTTATTTTCCAAATCATTAATAAGGCTATTAAATTGTTCTTGTGTTATCTCTGGATAAGAGTTTATTTGAGTATTCAACTTTAATAAACAACGGCGATAGCCCTGAACAAGTAGCGGATAGTAACAAACATCAGAAGGTAGAATAAAATTTATCCGCTCAGTTTTTAAAAAGTCTGAGGTAGTACGCAAAAATCCAAAAGTTACTCCCTCAGTTACTCCCTCAATAACTGAGTCATCGGGTAGATCATCCACTGGGTCATCGGGCATATCCACCACTGAGTCATCGGGTAGATCATCCACTGGATCATCGGGCATATCCACCACTAAGTCATCGGGTAGATCATCCACCAGATCATCAGGCATATCCACCACTAAGTCATCGGGTAGATCATCCACTGGGTCATCGGGCATATCCACCACCGGACTATCGGGTAAATCAACTACCGGATCATCGGGTAGATCATCCACTGGATCATCGGGTAATTCTAGCTCTGACTGTACTACCAAATTTAAATCAACAGAGAAATCTTGCCCCACATTTCCAACACGGAAAACTCGGACATCTTGATTTGAAACGATATCACCTAAGCCAAAACTTAAAGTAAAAATATTAAGTGGCTCAAAACTTAAAGTTTGAAGAAATAATTCCCTAGATAGCGGATTAGAAAATATAAAAATATCCCTATCTTCAAAATCTTCCTCAACTTCTAAATCCACAATTGGATACACTGAACTGAACGCGGAACGCGGCACAATTGACCAGTAATCCCTATCTGTGGCAACTTTCCAAGGAATAGAATTAAATCCTACAGAGAACCGAATATCCTCTGACTGTAACTCACCCAACGAAACTACGGAACTTCCTGATAAATCTATCTTTTCGGCTTGAATCGTTCCTAAATTTAAAATTGGATTAGAAAGACCTGAACCAAATATCAAAAATGTTGGATCACCATTACTTGATTCTATACCCTGTCCAATGGCAAAAGGTGTAGAAAACCACTCCTGACCCGCGTAAAGCGGGAACCCGTCATTACCAAATTGTAATGATGTAGCCGTCGAAGCATAAAATGCAGCAGGTACATTGATTTGTGCGTGTTGACCAAAAATAATCCCGTTAGAGTTCAAAAAGTAAAAATCTGGATTACCTCCAGTAATTTTTATCAATCCATCTATAAATGATGGATCATTCCCAATCACCCGATTAAAAATATTCTCAGTTAAAGGATTAGCTAAAAAATTAACTATCTGTTCCCGAGTCAAGCCAAACTGCTCAAACGTATGAAATATATTTTTACCATCCTCAGATAACACCCCCGCATCAATCACAAATTCTTGACCCGATTGATTAACTACAGTCGGCTCGACTGACTGTATTTGAGCTAAGAAAAACAAAATCATACTGCAACCCCCAAGTTTAAAATATATCTATCACCTATATAGTCCCAGTCTAGCGAAGCAGGTAAACCATCTTGATTTTGTTCATCGCCAGAACGACCAACACAGTCAATGCGGTCTAACATTGATTGCTTAACGTACTGAGACACAATGCCACCAACTGTAAGCGATCGCTTTTTATAAAGTTGGTCTGTCAAATCATAAAGCCAATCAGGATCAGAACTTAAGTCTGACGGCTTCACACAATATTTTACTAGCTCCAAAATTGACTTTAAATCACCGCTACGGCAAAATTTAGCTTTACAGACTGGCTGATAATCAACCTGCAACGAACGCGCCCACATTCTAGACCATTCCATGTCGTCTAAAAGCCATCTGGGAAACCTACCACCAGACAGAAAAAACATTACATGATAATGCGGATGAGTATCACCAAACTGAGAAAGTGACCAAGTTACCTCCAAAGCTTTAATATATCCTACAACTACTCCAGACCGACGCAGAGAAGATAACAGCCGATTAAAAGCAGAAGCCATTAACTCTAATTCATCTCTAAGACCTTTAATACAACAATTCCGAGAGGTTAAGGTAACAAAGATTACATTTACTTCATTTTCTAAATACAATCGCCGCAACCCCTGAAAGAATTTAGCACGCCATTTACCAACCTTAGCCCACTGACAAAGCGGACAACGAGGACAACGACACCAATGGACATTATTTATAAACCCTACCAAATCCCCCTGGATATTTTGCATGGCAAAATCTAAATGTTCCGCACAGTTCAAAATTCTTTCAGCATAGCTACGAAAATCATCTCGCTCACTCATCGCATAAAAGCCAGAAACCTTAATACTCTGTCGTTTCAGCTCGTCTAATCCGTCCACTGACACCCCCCTAATCAAAATGTTTGAGTTATTACTTAATTATCAAGTACATAGTATTGGGCTATCGCCCTACCACACCGAGGACGCTTCGCGACGGCGCTCCGACAAGCTACGCGCCCCGTCTGCGACTCGCTCCCTACTGGCATCCTTTGCTAACAACTTACGCCATTGATCGCGATTATCAGATTTAGGATTAGATTGACTAACAAAAACAGCAGATTTACGCCAATAAGTTAAAGGAAATTGCATAGTAGGTTTATCCTCAACCCGTAGAAAACTGCCGTAATCCTTAAACAAAAGTCGGTCATATTCGGTAAGTTGCCCAACAACAACTTTATCAGATAAACGAGCCGAATTAATAGCCGCCTTTGCCCCAGTTAAAGCACCAGATAGTATTTTCTTCTCAAAAACACTATAATTTTTAGCTGTAAATATCCGATAATATTTACTCATTAACTCAGTATTTCTGAGCTTTTGACTGTAACGAGTTGGACAATCCGCCACGATATAAGAAGCGCTCATCTCACGAAGATTACGGTCTACCTGTTCTTTATACTGAGAAATCCAAAATAAACGGCGTGAATCATGCCTAATTTGAGCTATGTCAGACAGAAATTGCAACGGGATATTTTTAAAATTACGGGCATTAAGATAAACCCCAGCTTCGTCAATTAAATAAAGAGTATTTTTCTCTTGCATAAACTCAACTAATTTTAAGTTAGTACCCTCAGCACATGATCTAACCTTAATACCACCATGCAAAAGACGACTCAAAAGCCAGGTATATCCAAGACCAGAAAAATAGTGATATAAAGCCCTTGCGTTTAAACTGAAGTTTACAACAACATCTAGTTGTAACTCTTCAGCCATCTCAAAGCCAGCAATAAGAGCAATAAAAGTTTTGCCAGTGCCAGGAAGACCCAAAACCCCAGTTATCGGACCAGGTAAAACGTACATTAAAACCTCCCCGCAATAATCTTATATATTTTGTACGGAGCAACTAACCCCAAAACCAACGAGACACTTTGCGCCGCTTCTAAAATTATCGACTGACCCACAAAAGGAACCTGATTAACTACCTGTTGACTCAATGAAGCCAAGGTCAAATCAGGCGGAGTTGGAGGCAAAATATGACTAAATGCTGATATACAACTACAAACAAATTGTCCAAATGTTCCCATTTTATCACCTCATAACCAAAGAACTGCTGAGATTAACATACCTAAAATTATCGCTGGCTCAATTTTGTGATAGATATCCAAAATCCAGCACAATTCATAATGTCTATCCCAAAACACTACATTTGGACAACTCAAAACACCAGGGGCAGGGGCAGCTACAAAGTCAAAGGGAAATTTATTATGATAGTGAGCCTGAACACAAGCCCAAATAGTCGGAGCATCAGTTGGGTCAAATTCCGGTCCCGTTTCAATTTCTACCTCTACATTTAAATCTCCTTGACAGTTACCAGCCGGCACCTGAACCACCAAAAACATCGCCACTAGGAATAAATAAATTAGGGATTTTGTACAAAATCGCCTAACGCTGGAAATAGAAAAATCCATGTCTATCACCTCAACCTCCTATCAAATAACAGGGGGAAAGAAATAGACTTTCCCCCAAACCTGCAAAAGAGATTACAGGTTACCAATTACTACACGTCGGAACGTGCGAGCCGCCGCAGAGAAACCCATTGGCGTCACAACAACCTCAGTAAAGAGCACGGTCAAGGTTGCCAAAGTTGTACTCATGGTGTTAATTTGATCAATCGCCTGATCGAATCCCGAATCTTGCGCTTTAGCCGGAGTAGCTAAAGAAGTAATCACCAGACCAACGAAAAAAGCAAAAACCCACCGCCGACAACTTTTAGGAATCAAATAGAGCGGACTAAATTTCCGCAGCGAACCAGACACCGGAGCAATTAATTTACCAATCATAGCCACTATCTCACTTTCTACTTTTTGAAAAAATACACAGCAAGGCCGACAATAGCACAGTATCCTAAATAGCCTTTTGAGGCAGCTATCCCCCAGTCGAGAGCGTCTGAGAAAAAAGAAGCTAACTCAGTAGCACTACTTGGATCTGTCATATCGAACGCTAAATAAATCAGGGGGAGAACGACTCCGAGCATATACTTTACCTCCCAAAAAATGACGATAAAACCATACCAATTGTGATTGAAGCCAACAAACCAACACCACCCCAATCTGTAAAATGTTGCTGAGCTTGCTGAAACATCCCCCCAGTGAAAGCAAAAGGAGTGCCAACCACCTCAGACATAGCATTAGTAAATCCAACACACTCCGGCGGGCAATCCAGGCCCGGACAAAAATTAAGACAATCTGATTCATCCATAAACCCTCACCGCCGATAAATAATAAATCTGAACGCCGCGATTCCGGCTAAACCACCAACAAATGTAATTAACTCCGGCTCAATCTCATCAATGATATTTTGCTGAAGAAACTGATCTGGCGTGAAGGGCATCGAAAACTCGAAAGCCAGATATAAAGCCCACATTACTTATTCTCCTTAACTCGCTTCATTTTACGCTTTAACCCCGATGGTTTTTTATGCGCCCTAGATTGCCTAAAATTTAGGTAAAAGTTCAAGGCTACAAATCCAATCATCAAGGGAATATAGAAAGGAGCTATACGCATCCCCCACTCAGCCAACCACTTTATGAAATCAAACATCCGAACCTCTATTCTGGAACTACGGAAAAAAACAAATGTAACAAAATCCAAAGTAAAACAACTTGAAGGATATGTATTGCCAGACCAAACATCTCAGGACTGAAAAAAATCGAAATGATTCCAGCTTTTGAATCAAGTGATATCGCTGCCTCTAATACTTTCTCTCGTACATCATCGGGTACTTCGTGAGATGCCCAAATAAGACAGTCTACAAAGCTGGATGAATCAACGCTATCCAATCCATACTTACAGACCAAACCATCAAAGGAAATTTCAACTGTACCGGATAATGTATCCCAGGAGAAAGTAATCATCGCTAAATTGACCCAAATAGAAATTTAGCTAGTTTGCAGGAAATACCAAAACCGTAAATTAACACAAGAGAATTGGCGACGATATCCAAACCAACATAAGCTGACTCAACAAACAGGTTAAACTGTTCAATCATAAGATTCTATGGCACTAACTAAATCAGTATTGCTTGAAGATTCAAAAGATAAATCATCTTGCCGACCCTGTTTTTGGTCATAGACAAAATAATTAATGTCTTTTCCGTCAAGCTTAACTAAACCTAGAAATGTGTACCAAGACCCACTATTACTAGAATTCTGTTGAGTCCAACCATCTGAGGCAAACTCGAAACTACAGACAGAACCCTTACGAAGTCCCAAAAGTTTAAGCCGTTCCCAAACTGGCAAAGTAACCTTAAATTTAGTCCAAAATTCAAAGAATTTTACGTGTTCAATAGACATCAACTTATCTTTGCCAGGAATCCAGCGCCGAGCCGCCAGTGTAATCTGAATTTTATCAGCAGAGTTTTCAGATTTCTTTTCAGCTTTAAAAGCGTCAATTACCTCACAGTCATCAATTCGTACTATATCTAAATGCTTGGCGTTAGCCATAATTCACCTCACTACTTCCACTCAATATCAGATTCAGGAACAGTTAGATCAGTCCCTTTAAAATCGATTGTGTACTTACATTCATTAAGTACGTTACAATCCTGATCCATTATTTCTACCAAATTATCTTGGTAATACGGATTCTTACCTACACCACAGACAACTAAGAGTAATGCAAAAGCCAAAGCAAACCAAACCATAACCCGCACCTAGAACGGTATAAACTTAAACGAAAAATCCTTGACGCCTAAAACCTCCTCCCCAAACTCATCAATTAATTCCCAAGAAATCTGCGGACGAATGCAAAAGCCATAGGCTATCTGCCCAGAAAAATGGCTGTAGCATATCGTATTCACGATAATCAGTCCATCTCCATCTTTAAATCGACCGTGAAGAAATGCCCAGATAAAAACCTCCCAATTGAGCCAGCGACTACGTAGACGATACTGATTTATTGGTGCAAGAGCCCGAACTAGAGCTTGATTCTGAGCCTCTATCCTTGCGATTAACGCAGACAACATGGTACGGAATCACCCCCTTCTTAACCACAGTAAATACTGTCAGCTTCACTTAATCCCTCCTCAAAATTGGACAGAAGAATCCCTCGTCATTTAGAACGATAACCCAGGTAACAACGAGGGATTAAAAAAAGAATGAATGCTCAAGGCATGACTCTATTAAAAATGCTCTCTTGGTAAAGAAAGCAAAATTGGGGACATAATGACCCCAAATATTTAGTTATGTAAATAATTATGTAAAAATATTGCTATAGCCGAGACCAGATATTGTGAGTAGAAGCTAGCCAAAACTTCTGGAAAATAGTTGGTGGATGAGAACCACTAAACCACCGCTTAACGGTCTTCTCAGAGCAAAAGCAGATCACAGCCAACTCGGAGTAGGTTACATCCCAGTAAACTAAAAACTCATGTGGGGTCATCTGTGGTAACTCAATCTGAATACGCTTAACAGCAGACCAATGACGACGACCTGGATAACGGGGATGCATTAGACAATCCTCAATTCGACTACTAAGGACTAGAAAAACTTAATCAACGCCAGGGGCTAGACAAGAATTCATCCAACCCCAGGGGCTTAAAAATTTCTTGTTGAGGCAAGCAAGCGAAAATACATGAAAGAGGAAGAAGTTGCCAAAACCTGAGAAAATAACATGTCTTCGTCTAAATCTTCAAATTGCACATCAAAATTCCTTAAAAAGTCTGTACGGCGCAAAACATTTAAGGACTTAACTTTATCTTCCCAAGAAAACTGACTAAGATAACATTCAACATAATCCACAGGAATATCACCTACTTGAACTAAAAAAGATATCTCAGCTATGGCAACATCCAAACTGGGATAAATGGGTTTATCTATCATTTTAAAAAGACAACGAGAAATCCGTGAGCCAAAAAGCACTCCAAAAAGAAGAACTGGTTTAACAAATGCAGCTAGAAAAAGTTGTTCAAGCATTGATTCTTCAAACTAAAAGATATCGGCAAAAGACAACTGGCGACCGCTGAAAACTGAACGCCAGGAAGACTTAAGGGAAACAAGACACGCCGGGAAAGTAACAACTTTTTCGCAGAAACGGCGAAGCAACCGACCAACGACAGCGAGTACAGGAATCCACTCAAAATCAATCATTACTTTGTGGATAAACTTGCTTTCCTTAATTTCTTCAAAAAAAGTAACTTGTGAATCAAACAAAGAAAGCTGAACGGATTCGTCAGAAGGAATTAATTGAATTAAAGCTTGATAAAGACTCTGTAACGCCTCTAAGACATTTAAATTCATCTGACGAAGGTTTGAATCATACTGAACTAATCGAATGATATAAGCCAAATCAGACAAATATTGGTGAAACGCAGGATTGCGTAATTCCTGAAGATTGGCATCTTGCCAACACAGCAAAGACTTATTCAATTTTTCAAGAAAGCCTCGAACTTCTTTAGCCTTACACTTGAGGAGATATTTACCCGGTTGCTTAAAACGATTGGATATCCTCTGAGATGCATAATAATAGAGGCGAGAATAGCATATATGTAGAGAATCAATAGATTCTTGAATTAAGTCTACATCAGAATCTAATTGAGAATCATCATCATCAATTAAAACTTGACTTGTTTGGTTAACCACATCTAGATTAAGCTCAGTCTGAACTACGACGGTATATCCTTTAGCCTGAAGTATTTTAGTAAACTTATCTAGGCTAACTTTAGGGAAACCAGCACAAGGAACATGTAACTGTTCACCAAGACGCTTTTTAAATAGAAAAATGTCACACTCAGCCGATACTATTTTAGCGGCAGCATAGTAAGCTTCGTAAAATTCAGAATTGGGAAATAAAGCAACTACAGACATAATCTTTTACCTTTAATAACTACCTTAATTATACAATAAAAATCTATTTTTTTCTCAATCGTTCTCGATAAATATCATCAAAATAAGCTAGAGGAACTAAGCAAGTATACTCTGCCAAAGCAAAAGTAAACAACATCTGTTCGCGTATTTCATCTTCATTAAACTCAATATCTAAATTTTCAAGGAAGTCTGTCTGCTTAAGAATATTCAAAGCTAATCTTTTCTCAGAGCTAGAAAAATCGTATAAATCCAGCTCAGCCTTAATAGAAAAATCAGAATCAAGTAAATTACATTTAGTATAGTAGGATATCTCAGCTACAACACGAGGTAAAGGCTTTAATTGTTTAGGAACCAAATGTTTAGAAAAATAATCTGATACTATAGAGACGGTAGAAAAGGTAAGAAGCGGGAAAAAAAGAGCTTCGGAAACTGCTATTAAAGCTGCAATTACTTCCATAATATCAAACCTAGATTTGTAGAAAATTAAGTGGTGAGTGGCAGGCGGGGGAGGCTTCCGCGTCTAGCTTGCCGATATATAATTGATACACACCCCACTCACTAAACACGGCAACCTAGCCGTCCGCTGTCGCCGGAGCCTCCCCAAGCCTGCTGGTAAATTATTTATTTTTCTGAATCGTCAATAATCCTCAAGATAAAATCATCAGGTAATTCATCAAGGGATTTACCCAAAGCGCGACAAAATGCTTTCATTTGGAAAACCGTCAATTCTGGCTCATCTTGTCCGCTTTCCCATCTACTAATAGCAGACTGGCTTAAAGTCCTAGTCCTTGTTTTATCAGGAATCTGTTTGGCAAGTTCAATTTGAGTTAGCCCAGCCTCCTCTCTCAAAAGACGCAGAGTTGACACATTCCGTTTATTTGCAACCTTTCTCGACATAATACCACAAATATAAGCATACTCATTGACTTAAATAAGCAATATGAGTATACTCATCTCCAGAGACAACAAAATGAGAGCAGCCTAAGCACCCTGGAAAGTGAAAAGGGCTGACATCTCTATAAACGTCTATCAGTGTCGCACAACCCACACAGAAACAGAAGCACCGTAAGTCGCAGCGTCGCAGAGTGCCTGCTCACAAGGATTTGTGGCACATCCACATCAGAAGTAACACGAGAGGTGATGCCTATAACAAACTGACATACTGACATACACCCTGATTAACAAAGCCAGGTGCTGGCGGGTAGGTAGGTAGATATGAGCTAGATAAGCCGATAAGCCAGCACCTTTTACTCGCTCCTTCTGTACTAGAACATCCGAACTAGGAGGTGATGCCTATATATAAGTAACGCCCTCGATTAACAAGCACCCTGTTTTGATAAATAGGTGCTGATGAAATTTGGGAACGTCAGCACCTTTCTTTTCTACTACCCATCAAATTTAGATCAGGAATGTCAGCAATGGCAAGCCCTAGATTTCTCTGTCAAAAATTACATGGTTAGGTAATGAAACTAATTGAATGGCTCAGACAACTTTTCATCAAAAATTTAGCGGAGGAAAAACCAACGCCGTTAAAGGAATTAACTGAATTAAGTTCAGAAAATTTAGTAGTCAATAATTTAGAGGAAAAAGAAACCTCGCTTACAAATGAACATCGACCTCAACCTTCAGGACTTTTCCAAAATGTAGTAGTCAAGAATGATTAACAAGCACCCTGTTTTGATAAATAGGTGCTAATGAAATTTGGGAACGTCAGCACCTTTCCTTCTCTCTACCACCCATCAAATTCACATCAGGAATGTCAGCAATGGCAAGCCCTAGATTTCTCTGTCAAAAATTACATGGTTAGGTAATGAAACTAATTGAATGGCTCAGACAACTTTTCATCGAAAATTTAGCGGAGGAAAAACCAACACCGTTAAAGGAATTAACTCGATTAACCTCAGAAAATTTAGTAGTCAAGAATTTAAAAAAACCAACGCGGGAAGAATATCTAAAATGGGCAAAAGAAAGAGCAAATTACTATATAGATAAGGGGGAACTAACAAACGCATTTAACAGTTTCTGTAGTGATATGGACAAACACGCAGAAACCAAGAATAACCCATATTTAAGAATAGGGAGGCAAATAATTCTAGGAGGCGGCTTGAAAACAGCAGAAGAAATGAGGGAATTTATTAATGGTTTTGAATAATGTGTTTTAAGAAATAAGAAAAAATGAATTACTCAGATATGCCAGGGATTATCATAATCGCTCTCGACATAGCAACTAAAGAACTATGTAAATGCACAGAAGAACCACACACACAAATCAAGCAAAGACTAATGTTATCAGCTATCCAACAATTTGAAGAAATGACAGAAGCCGAGATTACTAAATGGGTAAAAACCAACTACCCTATGCCAGGAGTAAAGAAATGAAGAAACCATTCCCTTTTAAAAAAGTTGGCGAGAAAATTATGGATCTCTACATAAGAGCTGAAATATCGGAAAGAGAAAATAGCCCAAAACTCTTAAAAAGAATGAAAAAGCTAGAAACCTATTGGAATAAAGACATTTACGGGATAAATGATAGAACATCTAAAAAAGACAAAAAAATAAATTTTTTCGGGAATAAGATAGTTATCACCTTTGAACCAACAGACGCGGAAATTCTAGAAATTAGAAAATGGGTAGAAATTAACTACCCTATGCCAACAGTTGAAAACTAGGAGTAAAAAATGAACAACGGATACAACTACCGCACACTCAACCCCTGGGAACAGATAGCACTCGAACACCTATCGGCAATAATTGGGGAAATTATTGGCGCTGGATTCGACAATCCCGAAAACCTAACGGAACGAATCAGCGATCTAGTAATTGAGCTTACCTGCTGGAATATATCAGACTGTGACGAAGAAATCATGGAAATCTTTGATATAAATCCCGCCACATCTGGAGAAGACGGCGACAAAAAAATAAATCCTGCTTGGGAACCTACCTCAGAGGAATACCAAAAACAGGATTTATCTCTAGAAAGGGAATCTGAAAATATTCCCCATTAACCTTCTCGCACCCTACCTTCTGACTTAAAGAAGGGGGGCTGCGGTAAGGTGCGAAACTTACCGCCTAGTTCTTTAACCGAGAACATAGCCAGATGCAGTAGGCACGCAGTTTTACGAAGAAATGACCCAAAAGGTTTTACGCTTTCATGACTGCACCTACTGCATTACTTGACCAATATTATAACACAAGTCCGCCTGACGAGCTAGACCTGACTCACCTAGCGAAACACTATTTAGTGTCGCGGTATAGAGTTATCCATCTATGCCGTCTAATCAGTAAGGTGTGAAACTTACTGCCTAGTTCTTCCAAGAACATAGCCAGACGCAGTAGACAAGCAGTTTTATACAGAAATGATCTTTTAAGGTTTTTTGCCTTCATGACTGCACCTACTGCACTACTTGACCAACATTACATCATAAGTCCGCCTGACGAGCTAGACCTAACTCACCTAGCGAAACACTATTTAGTGTCGCGGCATAGAGTTCGCAATCTATGCCGTCTAACCTTCTGGTCATTAACCTTCCGGTTATACCTATTTGGGTTAGTTTACCTGCTACCTGGTTTCAGAGTGAATTGATAATCACTATTATTTCAGGAGATTCTCGACCAGGTACTTGTTGCAGGTTTTATTCTCCTAAACAGAACCTTGAAAAATGAACAAAAGAATTTTAGGCGGTGACATCTGTAAAGACCGTGTAGTCTGTTGGATGCTTGAAGAAAAACCAAGTCATCTACGAAACTACTGGAAATCTGAAGTTAAACACCGATCCAAAGACCCAGTAGAAGACGAGATGACGTTCTACTTCACCAAGACAGGGATATCCCATCTGCTTAAACTTAAACCAGATGCGATTGTGCTAGAACCCACAGGAGTTCATTATTCCTGGTTACTCAGCCATATCTGTCAGTGTGAAGGAATCGAGGTGTTATGGGTCGGACACTGTGAAGCCACCCATTATCGGAAAAGCCACAAGCTACCCGATAAAAATGATTTAGCTGATGCTTTAGCCCTAGCTGCTTATGCTCACACTCACTGGGGTAAAACCGATCAGTTCCTCCAGTTTGAACCGGGAGCAATCGTGCAGATTCGAGATCTGTATTTACAGATGAAGTCTCTAACCCGCGTACAGTCACCGATTATCAATCGAGTACGACAACAACTGTGCCGGGAGTTCCCAGAGGCAGCTTTCAAAAATTCCCAGCCGGGAAAGGATGGATTAAGTCCACTATGGGCATGGCTAGGTAGTGTTGAACGACCAGGAGTACGGCGTAACTTTTACTACGACCGACTCTATGAGAGATCGGTAGCCCCGGCGTATGGTATCGAAATCAGCCAGTTTTCCCAGCGGTATGCTGAACTACTCTGCCAAATCCACGGCTGGGAACACGAAGCGGAGCAGAAACTAGAAGAACTGATCTACCTGTCACAGTTCAAAGAATACAATCGAACCTTCGATAAATTCGGTATCGGGCTACGACCACGAGCGTTACTGCTTACGCACATCTACCCACTGAGTAAGTTTGAATCTCTGGGCAGTTTTAAAAAACGGTTGGGCATGGCAGGAGACGAGTTAAGTAGCGGCGACCGTAAAGGATGGAACGCCGGAAGCGGTTCAAAAATGTGCCGGACTGAACTCTATATGTGGATTTTGGTTGCGATCGCCCCCAAGGGAAATCGCCCACACGGAGCAATTGGCGAAAGACTAGGAAATTTCTACGATGAACGACAGAAACGATTTGAGATTGAGAAAAATGACCAAGGAGGTAGTAACACATTCGGAAAACTGATCATCAGTCAGACCGCCGCTTATGGCTGCAAGCTCCTGTTCAAGGAGCTTAAGAAGGCTCTGAAGCTTAAAGAGTAAAGACCCTCACAGCCGTTACTACCTGAGAAATCTGAAATATTGAAGTAGTAACGGCGATTTTAAAACACCCGTTACTAAACCAACAGTAACGGGTATCGATTGATAAGGCAATTATGCTCCGCTGGAACACAAACCTATAAGACAAGATTATGAAAGCATCACGACTATCCGCATGGGATAAAGCGTGCTTAAGGGTGTTAATCCTTAAACACATAACCAAAAAACGCGACTATCTGGGATCGGTAATGATTCGATGCAGACAGCTAACCAAAAAATATACAGCATTCGGCGTAAAAGAAGCGTGTAAAGAAATATGCGAATCATACCCCAAAAGCGACAGAGGGGAAAGGATTCTATTCTTTACCGAGATGCTAAACGAACAAAGCTACCTACTGCTCTGATTAGCGAATCTTATGGGGCAACCGTCCAGCAGTGCATAACCAGCTTATCAATTCTATCCCAGTTTTCCATACTACACTAGCAATGTAGAGTGAAGGCGATCGCGTTCAGTGGAAAACGAATCAGACAGACTGGGGTGTGATTCTGGGGCGCTTCTATGAATACCATCACCATCAATGGATGGTTTATTACATCATCCAACTCGCTCCTGATTCTCCCAGTGCAGCTTGGGTAACCACAGATACGGCGGCTGAAGCGGATTTGCAAAAAATACCTGACACGGTTGAATTGAATGAAGAGAATGGCGATTCTTATCGTTATCCCACCCATTCTCGCTGTGGAATACCGCCCCTATCTCTGCATTGCCCAACGGGACGTTATAATCCTCGACGACGCCACAATCTGCGCCCGATTACTCAGCGTGAACAATACATTATTGACCTTTATTGTTATTGTGAATTAGGGATGACGCCAAAGCGGTTTTATGCTAAATGGGATGTCACTTATGAACAACTTTCTCATATCTGTTCTCGTTCCCTGGGAACAGTGCAGAATTGGTTCAACCGAGGTCAAGGCTATTATCCGCCTCAACCTAGGGATTTACGCCATCTAGCAATTATGGATTTTTTGTTAGAACATTTTGAAGAGATACCCCAATCTTTGATGGATCTGCTGTGTTCGTCTCGATAGGTGGATGTTAGGGCGTTTGCTATAGCAACCGCCATAGCGGTTAGAACAGATTATTGGGTAGAGACGCGCCATGGCGCGTCTCTACAATGATGCCGGGTTCCTGTTTCATCCGGGTTCACCCTTCCGTCACTACCTGGGTAATAAATCTCTCCACCAATGGAACTTGAAACCGATAACAATCTCCCGTCTTTTCCAAGATTTCTTTGCGGATGAGGCGGCGCACAGTGGATTTATTCGGGGGATAGGAGGTTTCTTCAGTGATTAAATCTTCCAGAAAGTCTTGTTCAGGTTCACTTAAACTTGTCCATAATTCTCGAAAATACATCCCCCCTGTTTCTATGGCGATGGGAATGCAGGTTTGCACATCGTCGGGGGTAGCGAGTTGCCGTTTCTCCCGATTCAGGTGATCCACGATAACCGTACACAGGAGTTGCACCAGATAAGGTTGACAGCGCGTGGCTTGGATAATTTGGCTGACGGTAAGGGATTCATAGATTTTAGGAAAATCTGCGATCGGTTGGACAATTAATTCCTCGGCTTCGGGTTGTTGCAGATAGGAAACGCGCAGGGAACGAGTATTAATTAGATAATCACTCCAATAGGGTTCGAGTTCGTCTAAGGTATGGGAACCACTGAATAGAAGTATCCATTGGCGGCGATGTTGTAAGACATGGCGGAAGAAATTGAGGGGAATGCGGCTATTGGTTGTGGCGATAACTTCGCTGAGGCGTTCAAATTCATCGAGACAGAGGAGAAAGCGTTTACCGGGGGCGATGCGTTCCAGTTTTTCTAGCCAGGTTTGGAGGGTGAGAAAGGGTTCTTGGCTGAGTTGTTGAGGATTGGGATAAGGAAGGTCAAAATTACGGGATTTTTTGGCAGCTTTGATGATTTCTTCGGCGAGGTAGTTGGCTAATCCCTTTAAGGTAGTGGCGGTGGCTGCGCCTTGTAAATCAATGAGTAAGGGAATTAATTCTGAACCTACTTTCTGGGAGAGATATTTTAAAGCTGAAGTTTTGCCCGTGCGCCGTCCACCGTGGAGTAATAGGATAGGAGGTTGGGCAGAAAATGCTAGGGTTTCAATTTCGCGGAAGATGTCCAAGCGTCCTTTAAATCGGGTTTTGGCATCATCAGGATTGAGGGAAGCCCCCGCAATGTAAACTTGGGGGATTTCGGCAGAACGTTTAGCTTGTTCTGCTAGGGTTTGTTGGGCGGTTTGTAAGATTTTCAGCCATTTTTGGACAATGTGACCAAAACCTGTGGCTAACTGGACATTTTGACTATAGGCAAGGGTATTTCGGAGTTGTTCTAATCTAGTAATCGGAGACTGGAGTAATTCATATTGGCGATAACTGGATGTTGCATTGTCGGAAGCGCGGACACTTTGGCTGATTTCCAGCATAAATCTGACCAGAATCATGCTGACTGTGGAGGGTTCCAGAATCATGCTGACTGTGAGGGGTGGGGGTGAAGGAATCCATGCCAGTTGATCGCTAATCGCCAGAATATCACCCATCGTGTGACAATGACTCAAGGAATCAACGGCTATCTCAGTCATCGCTATCGCTGCCACATTTTGTTGATTGGTGGAATGAATTAGATAGTCAATTGTCTGGCGAGAAGCGGCGGGATTATCTCGGTATGCTGCGACAATTAATTGTGCCATGAACGGCAGGGGTAAAATAATCCGTTCATCAAAACGGGGGGGTAAATACTGTAGAAATTGTGCCTCCTTTCCCTGGCGAGAGAGGAAAGAAAGACCAATCATCCAGAGTAATTCAGGTATCCAGAAATAGACTCGCAGCACACCGAGAATCCAAGCTATACCGAATGCCACGCCTCCTACCATGCCTCCTGAAGCGCTAAATATTACGCCTCCTGCTACACCTCCTATTACACCAAATACTACGCCTCCTGCTACACTTCCTGCCATGCCAAGTACTATGCCAAATGCTATGCCTATTGCCACACTTCCTGATACACCTACTGATACACCTCCTGTCACACCTACTGCTACACCTCCTGTCACACCTCCTGCCACACCTCCTGCCACACCTCCTGCCACACCTACTACCACACCTACTACCACACCTCCTGCCACACCTACTGCCACACCTACTGCCACAGGTACAAGTTGAAACCAATTAGACAAAAATAGGTTGAGGATAGGTAAGGCTTCCATCATTTCCGGTGCCAAGCGCGAAAGCACATTCCCAGCTACAGTGACACCCCCTAAAAATAAAAAAAACCAATAAAACCATTTACCTAACCATTCATTTCCTCCCCGCGCGATCACTAAACCAATCAACCAACCCAGAAAAAATAGGCTACTTTTCTGCCAATTAAAGGGTTCACCTGCACTCAGGGAATAAATCGGTGCAATCAATAGCATAATCAGCAAGGGTACAAATACAGATAACCACCAAACTTGATCAGCATAGCGACGCAGACGGGGATGACGGCGAAACTCGGCTTGCAAGAGAAAAGGATTGCTATATAGTGTCAAATCTGGATGAATCTCCCGCAACCAGCGCTTAAATGTAAACGGTTTAAAATATGCCCAGTAGAGAATCCGTAAACAGTCTAGACAGTAGCGGCGAAACTTCCTAACTGTAGATATCTGCGTCATCTCTATCCCCCCAACGCATCTTTAATTCGCTGCAATAATTCCTCAAATGGTACTATTTTTAATGTCACCAAAATCGCCACAATTAAAATAACCGTTCCCGCAATCAAATTACTCGTATCATCCAACTTATCCCCCACAAATCGCGCCATTCGTCCCAATTTCATCGGCAACCACAATAACAAACGCATCGGACGACTTAACCGCCGCATTGTCACCCCTGAATGAGGAACCCGTTGGGCTTCCAATTCAAACTTCTGCCTCGCCCATTCATCCGGACGATTCTGTTTTTGCGCCTCCCATAACCACAATCCTGCCAATTGCAATAATAAAGGATGTCGTCCACCCCAAGCTAATCCTAATTGCTGCCGTTCTGAACTCAACGCCGCCGTCGCCCCAGGTATTTTATTTTCCGGTAAGCGGATCAAATCCGTTGCTTCTATTTCCGTAATTCCTGCCACAGGCAAAACCTGACCCAGATTAAAAAACGAGGATAGGAATCGATACTTGCGCTTATACACATCCAAATTTCGATAGGAAGCAATTACCAACATTAAGGCATTGCGATCCATGAGCGATCGCAAGTTATCATAAAATTCATCTGTAAACTGATCCGGTTTCCCTAACAGTTCCTCAAATTTATCCAAACACAACACAGGTAAAACATTCTGTGCTTGCCACTCTTCAATTGCTGTTGAAAACCCATTTCGATCTAGCGTCCCCGCTTGTAACGGTGTCGCTAACGCCGGATTTCCTTGTACCACAGGACGATTGATTAACGCTTGGGCAACTGCCTGATAAAAACTGGTTTCTTGCCGACATTGCGCGGCTTGCAATGATAAGTAAACGACTACATAATTACCTGGATTTTTACCAGCACCCTGCACTCGTTGTTCGTAGGTCTGAAAAAAGTGATAGAGTAACGATGATTTACCAATCCGACGTTCTCCCACTACATTAATACTCGTGGGTTGAGTATTAACCAGACGCGAGGTAATAAAATCCAATTCTTCTCGCCGCCCGACAAAGAATTGGGGGTCAGTAATCATTGACCCCGCACAAAACGGGCAAGATTGCTGGGATGAGTGCATAAGTGATTTTAGATGGGGATACCTCAATTCCTCAACGGGAACAGGGAACGGGGAATACCTAATTTATACCAAATTCCGGTTGATTATCCCTTTGATAGATTCCCCTCATCCCCTAACCCCAACTCCGGACTCCCCTCTCCCCGGCGTGCTATGCATTACCCACATCTTTCTTAAACATTGTGCGATCGCGTCACGATCTGGCGGGACTGAGCGCAATTGTGTAGTCCAAGTCAGTACAATTGCTGGTTTACAGATGCGATCGGGTTACGGGATGGGATTGCCTGACTGGATGTATCAGGAGCCAGAGATTATAATCCCTTCTTGTGGCATTCGCATCTGAAAATAAAGAAATGAAAGAACTTCGATGGGCAGCCCAAGAATTGCGGTACGCTAACTTAGGTGATGCTCGGCGAAATAAACGCCTGGTTAAAATTGTCGAAGACTTAGCCGCACAGCCGAATGAAAGCATTCCAACGGCTTGTGGAAATTGGGCAGCAACCAAAGCTACCTACAACTTGTGGAAATCACCACGCATCAAACCCGATGACATCCGTTTGTCTCATCAAATCAGTACTGTGGAACGGTCACAAGAGCATAGTGTTGTCTTGGCAATACAAGACACAACGGATCTCAACTTCACTCACCATCCGAGCAAGAAGGGTATGGGTCCGATTAGTAGCAAGCCAATGGTGACGGGATTAAAAGTTCATTCGGTGTTGGCGGTGAGTACCTTGGGCGTACCCTTAGGAGTACTACACCAACAAGTGTGGGCACGTAATCCACAAGAGGTAGGCAAGCGACATACTCGTCGTCAAAGGCAGACTGCCGACAAAGAAAGTCAATGCTGGCTAAGTGCTTCCGTTGCGACCGAGTTAGCCTTACCTGAAGACATAGAGGTGGTGACGATTGCCGATCGCGAAGCGGATATTTACGATTTATTTGCCATGACTCGTCAAAGGCGATCGCATCTATTGATCCGAGGTACTCATAATCGTCGTGTTGACCATCAAGCCAAGTATTTGCACGCCAGCATGAGCAAGCGCCAGTTGCGGGATTGTCACCATTACTGTACCTCGTAACGGTCAGCGACCCCAGAGGCAAGCTACCCTAACCGTTCGCTTTGCTACCCTAGAGATACAACCACCTCGCCATCATCTCCAAAGAGCTAAACTGTCTCCAGTTACTCTTCAAGTGGTATTAGCTACTGAATCTCATCCACCCAAGGATACCACACCCATTTGCTGGTTATTGTTAACCACCCTACCTGTCAATAGTTTTGATGAAGCTGTCCAATGTATACGATGGTACTCTTTTCGCTGGCTGATTGAACGCTATCACTACGTTCTTAAAAGCGGTTGTCACCTCGAACAACTACAATTGGAAACACGAGAGCGTATTGAGTGTGCTTTGGCTACTTATTCCATTGTTGCTTGGCGCTTATTGTGGCTCACTTATCAAGCTCGCTCTAGTCCTGATACACCTTGCGATACTGTTTTACAGACCCATGAGTGGCAAGCTCTCTATTGTACTATTCACTCTCAACCTATACCTCCACAACAACCTCCTTCTCTCCGGCAAGCCGTTGGTTGGATTGCTCAACTCGGCGGTTTCTTAGGGCGTAAACATGATGGTGAACCTGGAGTCAAAACTATTTGGCGCGGTTGGCAGAGACTACAAGATATCGCTGCTACCTGGCAGTTACTTCACTCCTAGCTATTAAGTTCCATTTTAACTAACGGCTTGAAAACGCGATCGCACAATGTTTAAGAAAGATGTGGGTAATGCATAGCCCCGGCGTGGGAGAGGGGCTGGGGGTGAGGGGTTGAGCTTAAGTTGACACCAATGAAGGTGAACCCGCCCCTACACAGACGGCATATTTCCTCAAAGGATTAGAATTGTAGGGGCGCATGGCGTGCGCCCATTTTAACAGTTGTAGGTTGGGTTTCGACTTCGCTCAACCCAAGGAAAACCTTGGTCATGTTGGGTTTCGCCACTAGAAGCGCTAAAGCGCTTACTACGAACTTACTACGAACCTACGGGGTGAACTAGCTGGAGAATCGCTAACGCCGCGCGATCGCATACGCCGACTTCCCCTAATAATTGACGCATTTGTTGATAACTTTTCAGGGTTTGTTGACGTTTCTGGGGATTAAATAACAGTTCCATTGCTTCTCGAACTAAATTTTCTGGCGTCGCATTTTCTTGGAGTAATTCAGGGACGATGGGACGCATCACGACTAAATTTGGGGGTGACATGAAGGGAATGGAAAAGTTGAGGAAAGTACGGGCAATCCAGTAGGTCAACGGGCTGACGCGGTAAAATACAACCTGGGGAACATTTAGCAGCGCTAATTCCAAATTCACTGTACCAGATTTAGTGATTGCTAAATCAGCAGCAGCCAGTACCTCCTGAGTATTTTCTGTCACTAATTTCGCCTGAAGTCCATAGTCTTTTATGGCTTTTTCAATCGGTTGGCGATAGGCTTGATGAGATAGAGGAATCCAGAAAATTGGGGATTGGGCAAGTTTTGACTTTTGAATAAGGGCGGGTTTTGTTGATAAGTTATCAGTGACAAGCTTATCTGAGTGGCTAAACCTGCCCCTACAATTGACTGTTGACTTATCTCCCCCTACTCCCCAGACGTGCCATGGCACGTCTCTACAAGTCGATAACTTCGCTTGAAGTTGCTGGGCGGCGGAAAAGATAATCGGCATCATGTATTTGATTTCTTGATGTCTGGAGGCGGGTAAAAGTGCGATCGCGGTTTGATCAGGTTTAATCCCTAGCGCCGCCCTCGCTTGCTCCCGACTGGGATAGGATTGGATACGATCGACTAGGGGATGACCAACCCAATGAACCGATGCCCCTTTTTCTTCAAAGTAACGGGCTTCTTCGGGAAATACTGCTAAAACTTTGTTCGTCATTTCCACAATTGTGGCTGTATTCTGGGGAAATAGTGACCAAACCCATTCTTGGGGGGCGATGTAATACACCACAGGAACTTGGGGAAGCTGACGCTGAATAAACTTGCCAATACCGAGATTGGGTCCCATATAGTCAATCAGGACTACCAAATCTGGAGGATTATTCTGAAGGTATTGTTTTGCGCGACGCTGAATGGTTAATGTGGGTAGAACAAAGGGCAGAGATTCTAATAGTCCAACTGAGCCAATATCAGTTGTATTTCCTAATAATGTAGCACCCGCCCGCGCCATTTTTTCGCCCCCTAATGCCACAATCGTTAACTCGATTCCTTGTTTTGTGGCTTGTTTTTTAAGGGCATCAATGAGCATTGCACCCTGTAAATCACCGGAGACTTCACCCGTACTAATAAAAATTGTTTTTTTGGTCATTTGTCATTTGTCATAGATGTAGAGTGCGTAGGGTGCGTTAGCGCAGCGTAATACTAAGTTGCAGTCTAGGGTAGAATCTGTCATGCTGAGCAAAACGCAGTGAAACGGAGTGACGCGAAGCATCTGTCCAGATTCTTCGCTTCGCTCTCCAATGACATGATAGAACGCAACTCGGTATAACGCACCATTGCAAGTAACGCACCTTTCAAACGATATAACACTCAACACTTCTCCGTGTCTTGACTATGATGAAAACGACGCCCTGGAATCGAACCACGCCGCCCAGGTAATTGCGATCGCTCTAAGAATAGGCGTAGGTGCTGTACCTGTTCATGCTCAGAGATTAGATGGAGTTGTTCTACGGCTTGATTGAAGGTGTAATCAGAGCGATAGAGTGTCTGAAATGCCTTTTTTAAGTCTCCTAGGGACTCGCCGTTGATTCCCGCTCTTTTGAGACCCACTAAATTGAGCGATCGCACTCGTGCAGGATTGCCTTCTACTAACATATAAGGGGGTACATCTCGATCAATGCGACTCATTCCCCCCACCATGGCTAGACGCCCAATGTGGACAAATTGATGAATGCCTAAAACGCCACCAATGGTTGCTTTTGATTCAATATGAACATGTCCGGCTAAGGCGACTCCATTGGCGATAATCACTGAGTTTTCTAACAGGCAATTGTGAGCAACGTGAACATAAGCCATCAACAGATTATTATTGCCAATAACTGTCGCTTCTCCCGCACCCGTTGCTCGGTTAATCGTGACATATTCCCGAATCCGATTATCATCACCAATTCTGACCCAACTTGGTGCCCCATCATATTTTAAGTCTTGCGGTTCTAAGCCAATCGCTGCCCCAGGAAATATTTGGTTTCTCTCACCAATTTCCGTCGGTCCTTCGAGAACTACGTGCGCCCCAATCTTCGTCTGTGAACCCACTTTTACATTATCGCCAATGACTGCATAAGCACCAATTTGAACTGTCGGATGGAGTTGGGCGCCAGGGTGGATTACAGCAGTCGGATGAATTAATGTTGTTGCCATAGAGCAATCCTATTTGAGTTGTGAACAGGCTGGTACGTCAAAGGAAGGTTGAACAGGGGACATACTAAATTTTGGGGAGCCGTAGGATTAAATGTCAGGTTAAGCGATCGCAGAAATTTTAGGTATAATCATTTATACCGACGCCTCAAGAGATTCAGGTGCGACAGGATGAAGAATCCGGGAGCGCTAACCCGAATTTGGGATAGCGCAATTGGGAGCTATTCAACTAGAGAAAACATCAATTCCCCTTCAGCAACTCGCTGATCGTCAACGACTGCACGAGCTTGCATCTTTCCAAAACGACGGCGTTTAACCGATATGAGTTCCGTTGTCAGGATCAGTTGATCACCCGGTACGACAGGACGACGAAAGCGAACTTTATCAATTCCGGCAAACACAAATAAGGCATCATCTACATCAGCCATTTGTTTTAAAACAATGCCACCAACTTGAGCCATCGCTTCGACAATCATCACCCCCGGCATCATCGGGCGTCCCGGAAAATGCCCTTGGAAATAGGGTTCATTAAACGTGACATTCTTGAGCCCAACCGCTAGTTTTCCCGGCACATATTCAATAATGCGGTCAACTAAGGCAAAAGGATAGCGATGGGGTAGGAGTTTATGAATGTCTTCAACCGTAAAAACTGTTTTCGTGGATGATTCAGACTGATTAGGGTTGGCATTGTCAGTGGAATCATCGTGAGTGTTAACGTCAATCAAGGTAGACATGAGTAAATTAGGATAAAAACGAGTACCAGTGAGCAGCGTTCAGTAACCAGGCGAGTGAATCTGTAAACGTATCCAGACTGCAAGCGGATTGAATCCTAGTCATTTTGTTTGGCATCCGCCACACTAGGAACTTGGATCAGCAAGGGTTGAGTTGTCAGTAGTGATCAATTGCCAATGACGGCTGATGATTGACGACTGACATCCCCAGCGCCGATTTGTTGAGCCAGTAATCTCGCTAATTGAATATGCAGAGTGTGACTGGCTTTGTAGGCGAGGACGTGAGCGACAGGAAATTTCCCCAATAAACTCAAATCCCCTACTAAATCTAAAAGTTTATGACGCACTGGCTCATTTGAAAATCGCAAGGGCGGATTCAACCAGCCGTGATCGCCGCAAACTAAGGCATTCTCCAAGCTACCGCCTTTAATTAAACCGCGATCGCGGAGTTGGTCAACTTGGTTGGCTAAACCAAAGGTTCGCGCTGGTGCGATCGCGTCAGCAAAATGCTCCTGTTCCGGTGTCCAGCTATGCCATTGATTGCCAATGGCTGGGTTCTCAAAATCAATCCCGTATGTAAATCGAGTTATCGGTGCAGGTAAGGCGGCGACAAAGGCATCGTCTTGACAAATCCAGATGGGTTCCTCAATAACAATCGGGGAAGCCAGGAAAGAGAGATGAGACGAGTGTTGTGGGCGTTCACTCTCAACCATCCCCACCTCCTGAATCGCTTTGATCCAAGCCAATGCTGAACCATCCAGCAGGGGAACTTCGGGTCCGTCAATTTCAATACAAGCATCGTCCACTCCACTCCCAGCGAGAGCAGCAAGGAGGTGTTCGACGGTTCTCACCGTCACCTCGGAGTCGGCAGAAGTCTCACCCTTTCCCGCCCTCAACTGAGTCGAAAGCATCGTAGTAGAGACAGCCTCCACTCGCGCTGGAATCATCGGTTTTCCTGGCAAGTCAACTCGGACAAAATAACGTCCCATCCCAGCCGCAGCAGGCAAGACGCGAACCGTGGTAGTAATCCCACTGTGCAATCCAATCCCTGATCGTTCAAAAGCAGCACCCAAAGTGTAGTTTGTCATTGGTCATTGGTCATTGGTCATTGGTCATTGGTCATTGGTCAAGTCGGGGCGGGTGTAGGGTGCGTTACGTTTCGCTAACGCACCATTTCAAACGATAGTCGTGAAACCCGCCCCTAAACAATCTCCCCCATCTCCTGATAACTGCTCACTGCTCACTGATAACTCCCCCAACTTCCTCAACCGTTAAAAGCGTTCTCCAATACCGAAATGGAGACGGCTGTCTCCCTCATCATTAAACCCATAATCCACACGAATCGGACCCAGGGGAGATTGGACTCGGATACCAATTCCATAGCCAAAGCCGGTGCCAGGTTTATCGCGAACGATCGCAGGTTCACCGGGTACATCATCACCTGTGCCGAGATCGCTGGCAAAGTCAACAAATAAAGCACCGCCCACCACAGAGATAATCGGGAAACGGTATTCAGCGGTGGCTTGGATAAAGCTGCGACCTGAACCCACTTCTCCCTCATCGTAACCGCGTACTGAGTTACTCCCACCCAGAGAAAAAGCTTCGTAGGGGGGTAAGTCTCCGATCGCGGTTCCGGCTTGCACGTTAAAGGCAAGGGCTTCGGCTCCTTCAGTGAAATCGGTAAATTCTACAGGAAGATAGTAACTGTAACTCCCGCGTAGGCGATTGAGAAAGATACTCCCTTGACCAATCGGAATCGTCTGTTCAACGCCGAATCTGAGCAGAGAACCACTAGTGGGTCGTAGGGGATTATTGCGGCGATCGCGCACCGCCCCCAGTTGCAGGGTAAACAGGTCGTCTTCACCGTCGCCACTGAAGCTTAAATCGTTTCCGAGTTCATCCTCTGGAGTCAGGTCACCATCAGAGTCCCGAATCGACACATTTTGAAATTCAAATCCGGCTGAGGCTGTCCATTCAGAACGGCGATAGAGATCGCGGGATAAGGGACGAGTAAAGTTGACTCCACCCCCTGTACGCACCACACGAGGGCGATCGCCATTGGGGAGTTCGACCTCAGGATCACCGCCGTCGAAAATCAGGGAAATCGAGCGGCGGCGGAAGGCATTCACGGTATAGGAAGTGCGGAAGGGATCGCCAGCAATCCAAGGGTCTGTAAAGCGCAGGTCAAACAGCAGGGCGCGTTCTCCCACCTGGAATTCTGCTCCCAGGGTTTGGTTATTGCCACCAAGGTTTTGCTGCTGATAGCTCACTGTACCAAATAAGCCACTGGCGGAGCTAACTCCCGCCCCAGCCGCCAGGGAGCCTGTGTTTTTCTCAATCACATCCACCACTACCACAACCCGACGGGGGTCAGTTCCGGGAGCAAAGGAGAGGCGCACGTCATCAAAAAGTCCTAGACCAAAAACTCGTCGCAAATCCCGTTCAGCAATTTGGCGGTTAAATACATCCCCTTCATCGAGTTGCATTTCTCTGGTGATGATAAAGGGACGGGTACGCCCACCAATGGGTTCATCCTCTGCCGTGAGTAAACGAATTTGCTCACCTTCGTCATTCAGGATGGGTTCTCCCTCTTCATCAAGATAGCGGACGGCAATCTCTTCAATCACACCTTCTGCCACAGTCACGGTGACAATGCCATCATCATTGACATCTGAGGCATCAACCACTTGAGCCAGGTCGTATCCCTGTTCTTGATACCAGTCGTTTAACCGTTGAATGCCTTGTTGGAGGTCATTCAGGTTAAGAATTTCACCATATTGCTCTTGGAAAATCTGATCAACCACCTCCTGAGGTAGAACCCGCGCTTCGGCTGCTGGGGGAACCGTATTCACCGCCACCTGACGCAGTACGGGGTTAGGTTCGACGACAAAGGTAATCCGCACACCCAAGGGAGTATCTTCGGGTACAACGTCCACACTTCTGAAGAAACCTGTGGCAAAGACGGCATTCACATCTTGCTGTAACTGAGAGCGAGTGGTTGCCAATCCGGGTCGGGTGCTAATGGCGCGAAAAATCTCGTTTTCCAGTTGCTCTTGAGGTCCGGTGTAATCCTGGAAGTCAATGACGACTTCTGAGACCAGGACTCGTGGTTCTGGCTGATTGGTGGGCGGCGTTGGTGCGTCAGTTGGCGGAACTTGAACTTGGGCAATTAGCGGCGGCGTTGGCGTCACCGTTGGCGTTGTTATGGCATGAAGGGCTAGATGATTTAGGGTTGTGGGGTTAATTGTTGATTCTGTCTTACTTCTCGGACTATTTGTAGCTGATTCGGTCGTTTCTGTTGGAGGTTCGTCAATGACTTGAGCGAACCGAGGAGAAGAAACAGCTTGGTGATGAACTCCCCCATGATTTGTGGGTTTGACCAATGGTAATGGCGTTGAACCCAGCTCAATTTGATGAGTAGCTGGATTTTCCTGAATTGGCTGGGAATTCGATTCTACCTCACCTCTAGGATTGTCTTTTGTCGATGCGTTGGTTTCTTGTGGAGATTCGTCAATGACTTGAGCGAATCGAGGAGAAGCAACATCATGGTGATGAATTCGCCTCTGATGTGTTGGTTGAACCGATGTTAATGGCGTTGAATCCAGCTCAATTTGATGAATCGCTGGATTGTCCTGAATCGGCTGGGAATTCGATTTTACCTCACCTCTAGGACGGGTTGTTATCGATTCGCTGGTTTCATTAACGGCTTCACTCAGCCAATGTTGAGCCGTTGTTGCGTCGGGGTAGTCTGGCATCCCCATTTTCTCATGGTCTTTTAACCCATCCCGTTGACTGGGGTCAAAGTCCCGGATAGGCTGGTCAGTCGTTTGCCCATGGCTAGGGGAGTTGGATAAACCAATGCTAGCCGTTACAGCGAGAATTGCCGTTAATAAAGGAGATAAGCGCATGATCCTCAGATTTTTTGACACGTCCACACACCACGTTGATTGCAAGGGTTGCGATCAGCTTTTATCCGTTGTTCACTGCTTGTTATTCAGTTGAGCGATCGCCTACTGAACAAGCTTGATTAAGTTGACTTAGGATCTGACCTTGAGTTGCTTTAAACTTAAGATGTCATCATTTAACTGATAAAGGACAAAATACCAGGATTTTCATCACCTCGCTTACTCTGAAGCCATTAAGTCCCCCTAGCACGGTTTGGCTTCCCATGCCTACCCGTTAACAAGCACAGAAAAAAGCAGACCTCATAAACTTTACAGCTTTGTGTCCTCTGCCTTCTACTTTTTGCTGTCTTGGGCTAGCACTCGCTCTAGAACTTGCTGATAGGCTTGTTCAACCTGTCCGAGATCCCGACGAAAGCGATCTTTGTCCATGACGCGCTGTTGGGGATCAGTTTCTGCTTGGTTCCACAGACGACAGGTATCGGGGCTAATTTCATCGGCTAAGAGCAACTGTTGGTTGGCATCAATGCCGAATTCTAGCTTAAAGTCCACTAGGGTAATACCGCAGCTTTGGAAAAAGGCGGTGAGACTCTGGTTGACTTGTAATGCTAGTTGTTCTAGCTGGTTAAGTTGGTCGGGTGTTGCCAGTTCTAGGAGTAATAAGCGATCGCGAGTGAGCAAGGGATCTCCTAATTCGTCCTTCTTATAGTAGAATTCCACCAAGGGTTTGGGCAGGACTTTGCCCAGCTCTAATCCAGTTTGTTGACACAGACTCCCTGCGGCAATGTTCCTGACCACAACTTCCACGGGCAAGATTGTCACCCGCTTGACGCGCATCTGGTTGGAGGTGGGACAGTCGATGAAATGGGTACGAATGCCTTGAGATTCCAGAAACTTAAACAAGTGAGCCGCGATCGCGCAATTCATTTCGCCTTTACCGACGATTTGACCTCGCTTTTGGGCATTAAAGGCAGTCGCATCATCTTTGTAGACGCTTAGGAGAATCTCTGGATCTTCCGTCGGATAAAGGATTTTGGCTTTGCCTTCGTAAAGTTTTTGCGGTTGAGACATGATCAGAGTTGGCTCGATAGATTCATTGAATCAGGATAGTGCAGTAGGGGTTTGGTGACCAAACCCCTACTTCAGGCTGTCCCCCAGGGCGATGCTGGGTAGTTGAGGTCAAATTCACTACAATAGTAGATGGTGGAAGTCTAAAAAATTTGTACCATTAATTATTCTGAGTCAGATGAGAATGGCAAACCTCTTAGACACTGTCCTTAGTATTCCGAGAAACCGGGTTTCTCATGAGGATAACCACGAAATATCAAGCTTTCACCCAAAGAAACCCGGTTTCTTGACCGATGTCCTAGGACCCATCCGTGAGGCGTTGACTTCTGAGTAGTGACCTGTGATCCACTTCGCTGATGGGAAACTTGCGCCGCGTTAGTCTAGTGCAAGAAGGCAGAAATCACTGAACAGCTAATATCTCCTCCAGCTTCATCGTATCTACGAAACTGCTCAAGTATTTCCGCAGCACTGCACTAGGGGAAATTAGATTATAGTTTATCGACAATAACTTTTATCAAAGGAGATCCAAATGACCGATAGAGATGAGTTTTTATATCCACGCAGTCGCTATTACGGCGATGTCAAACCAGAAAATTTAGTGTTTAATGCTAATTTACAGGAATTCGCGCAAAAGGTAAACTATATTTGCAACTTAGAAACCGCAGGTAAAGTTGAACCCGAAGCTGCCTATAAACAAATTAAAGAGTTGTGGCATAATTTGAGACAAAGTAAACAAGAACTGGCAGTTGGTCAGCATCCTTTCCGTGGGGATGACAGGGAGAAATAACCTGTAGGGGCGACCCGGTTGTATTAATGAACAATTGTGTTTACTTAATCAACTCGGGTCGCCCGTTTAGGGTTGAAGTTGGGAACAGGGGAATTCATCAAGATCCCGACTTCTTGGAGAAGTCGGGGATCTGTCTGTGTACCTCACTTACAGCACTTTCTAACACGGTGTAGTACAGCAACTCTAGGACAGCTCTGTTCTGCTCTTTTTTTGGTATATCACATCAAGTCTAATCCTTGTAGTGCGTTTAGCGAAGCCATGCCGCAGGCTTTGCATCTTGCTCGCTACTAATACCCAATTTAAATGCATGACAGCTTACTGTGACAACTAAGGCTCAAGAATGCCCTACTTTACATCCGACGACGCTTGCTGATTTGACTGGCAAAAATCAAGCCGACGGTGGCTAACCCAAACACTGTACCCGGTTCAGGTACAGATTCACAGTAATCCCGTTCGCAAATACCGGATTTATCAAACTTAAACGCAATATTGTGGTTGCCATCAAACTGATTTAAGTCGTAACCTGCCGTTATTAAATCAGAATCGCTCAGATATATAATATCGGCAATAAACTCTCCCGATGCAATAGAGTTGAGACTTTGACCTTGATCAAAATAGGTTGTTGTGGCGGGTAAATCCCCGAAACTGGGTTCACATAAACCGGGAATACAGTCACGGGTAACCACAGCATTATTATAGGCTTCTATGCTGCTAAAACCATTGTTTTCTCCTGTAACACTTTTGGCGGTAACATTGGCGTATAGACCCACTTCGGGTGCGCCGGAATCACTGTTGGGAGAGAAACGAACGGCAAATAAATCACCCGCGTCACTGGCGGTGGTAAAGTCTTGATCAGTCAAGTTAATGAATAAATCACCCCAACCTGTATTCCCGTCATCCGCGCCAGTTCCCTCTACACCGGTTAAAGGCATATTGCCATTGAGAACAACCAAAATGCTATCAACTGTTTCTTTGATAGACATCCCGTAGAGTTCATAGCGATTATCTTTACCGCCAATAATATCGCCATCAACGCCATCATTGGGGGAATCTTGACTATGATCCCAGGGGGCGTCATCACTAGGTTTTGGTCTGGGTTTTTTCCCCGTATCAAGTGCGCCACCATCGTTAAGACATTCTTCAAATATACTGAGAACAGAGCCTTCATTTAAGGCTCGTAATGTGGCGGCTTTTGCGGCTTCTCCTGTGGGCAAAATTAAGCCGATTGCAGCGATTAAACTAATCAGTTTTGCGCTAATTAATAGTGTATTACGATTAGACATGGTTTTCTCCTTAAACTGTTATGGAGTCAGGGAACTTTAGCCCTAAATTCTGTTGGGTTTCATGACGAGGCTGGAGCGAACCTGGTGCGTTACGCTTCGCTAACGCACCCTACGACTAGAATACTGCATAGTGTACAGAGGTTAGCGTTTTATTTGTAAACCGATACAAACTCAGGTTCGTATTTGTAATCTGTCATTTTTCCTTTGTCCTTGGAAAATGGGAAATCCGGCGAGATTAGCCTTGCCTCGCTCCAATTGTGGATTTTCTGACTATCTTTATTAAAGGGTAAACTTACTGCCCTTAACCCCCCGCAACCTATCAATTTGCCCGCTAATCTAGCGCTGGGAAATTTACAGAAAGTATCAAAAGGTATCAAAAGGTATCAAAAGGTATCACCATCTTAAGTCGAATGTCACTGACTTAAGCTGGGTTCGTAGTAGGCACTTTAGTGCCAGAAGCGCTAAAGCGCTTACTACAAACTCTAAAGTCAGTGCCATTCATCTTAAGTCAGGGTGGGTTTTGTTGAGACGTTATCGGTGGTATCCTCTGGTTATAGGCTAAACTCACCCCTACAGGTTATTACAGGAAAATAGCTATATGTTATGGGATGCATTTCTACAACGAGTCGCGGATACTCATGATTTGTTTGAAGAAGATGAGCGACAAGCGTTCTTGGTTCGGTTTAATGAGCGGAATTTGCCCCGTTCTGATATCCAAGTCGCACAGGATTTGAATATTAGTGAAGTGACGCTGCAACGGCGGCTGGGAAAGGGAGTGTATACTCATTTAGTCACCAGTTGTCCTCAGCTTCATACTGATAAAAAGGGAAAGTTTAAGATAGTCAGAGATTGGTTGAAAAAGGGATATATACTCTGTCAAGGGGATGGCAAAGGGGGAATCAAGGAGACGGCTTTTCCTCACCCCTCTCCAATCGCGAATCATCTTTACGTCGAACGCCCGCAGATTGAATCCCTCTGTTATCAAACTCTTTTGGAACCGGGTGCGTTAATTCGGATTAAGGCACCACGGCAAATGGGGAAGACGGAGTTAATGGCAAAATTGTTGAATTCGGCTCAACAACAAGGCTATCACAGAGTCTATTTAAATTTGTGCAAACCGGAAGAATCGGTGGTGCAAGATCTCGATCAATTTTTGCGTTGGTTTTGTATCAGTATCAGTCGTCAGCTACAAAAACCGCTGCAACTCCAAGACTATTGGGATGTGGATCTCAGTAGTAATGATAACTGTTCTGCTTATTTTCAGGACTATTTATTAGAACAAATTGATCGCCCTCTAGTTTTAGGTTTGGACACGGTTGATCGACTTTTTACGCATTTACCTATTGCACAAGATTTCTTTGGAATGCTACGGGCATGGCATGAAGATAGTAAAATTATTGATAATTGGCAAAAACTTCGATTAATTGTGTCTCATTCGACCGAAGCTTATATTCCGCTGGATATCAATCACTCACCGTTTAATGTGGGAAGAACGATTTCCCTATCAGAATTTACAGCCGAACAGGTGACTGAGTTAGCTCAACAGCATAAACAGGTATTAAGTCAGCAGGATGTTACTTTATTAATAAATCGGGTGGGAGGACATCCGGGTTTAATTAAAAAAGCGTTGGTTGAACTACAACCATTGGGAACGATGACCTTAACTCAGCTATTGAATGAAGCGGCGACGGAATCAGGGATTTATGGGAGTTATTTACGAAATATTTGGCGCGAATTGCAGGACAATCCAGCCTTGATCCCGGCGCTGAAAAAGGTGGTGGATACCAATAATGATGTAGAATTAGCATCAAAACTTGCCTATCAGCTTGAAAGTCTGGGGCTGGTGCATCTAACTAGAAATAAGGTAACAATTAGATGTGAGCTTTATCGTGACTATTTTGGTTCTCGCTTGGCTAATTTTGGGGAGGGTTCGTAGTAATGGCTTTAGCCTTTGACGGGAGGCGTAGCCTCCCTAATAGCATTCCAGACTCGGCTTGGTAACGAGAGTGACGAATGACAAATGACAAATGACAAATGACTATCATGTAGGCGGAAGCTTACCACCAAATGCGACAAGCTATGTTATACGTTCAGCAGATAAAAAACTCTATGAAGGATTAAAAGCTGGCGAATTCTGCTATATCCTCAATTCCCGACAAATGGGTAAATCAAGCTTACGAGTACACACCCAAAAACGTCTGGAAGCCGAAGGAATTGTCTGTGCGGTAGTTGATTTAACTCGGATTGGGCGTCAGGCGAACGAACAACAATGGTATAAGGGAATTGCTTTGCGTTTAGTCAGTGAATTACGACTAGCAAATCGCGTCAAATGGAAACTGTGGTGGGATGAACATGACTCCTTATCCCCTGTACAGCGGTTAGGAGAATTTATTGAGGCGGTTGTCCTAGATATTATCCCTCAAAATTTAGTCATTTTTATTGATGAAATCGACAGTACCCTAAATTTATCCTTTCCCACCGATGATTTCTTTGCCTTAATTCGAGCCTACTACAATGGACGAGATACAAAGAAACGCTATCAGCGTTTAACCTTTGCTTTGTTAGGAGTGGCTAGCCCATCGGATTTAATCCAAGATAAAACTAAAACGCCGTTTAATATTGGCAAAGCGATTGAATTACAGGGGTTTAAACTAGATGAAGCCCTGATTTTAACCCAAGGGTTTGAGGGAAAAGTTCAGCATCCACGCAAAGTGCTAGAATCAATATTATATTGGACAGCAGGTCAACCGTTTCTCACCCAAAAGTTATGTCATTTAGTGCAACGATTCTGTGATTCTTCCTTGGATAGGATGATTAAGAATAGTGGGTTGAGTCAAGGTATTGATTCCCGTGATAACTTTATAGGGAAAACCCTGGGAATCAGTCAAGCGGGTTGGCTTCCATTAGAGAGAGTATCGAGAAGCGTTATTGAGAAAATCAGTCGCACCAACAATGAACGGGAATTGGTGAAACAAATCGTGCGATCGCAGATTCTGGTAAACTGGGAATTCACTGATCATCCCGAACATCTGAGAACGATACGCGATCGCATTCTCCTCAGTCACCATGGTTCAATCCCCTTACTTCGCCTCTATCAGCAAATCCTACACCGAGGAGAAATCCCCACCGATGAGAGTCACACCCAACAGGAATTGCTACTCTCCGGATTAGTAGTTCAGCGTCAGGGTAAACTCAGGGTTCATAACCCCATCTACCAATCCATCTTTAATCGCCAATGGGTCAAATCCCAACTTCCAGCACAAAATGAGCATTCTGTCAAGACCCCAGCTTGGACAATTCCGATCCTGAGTGGAGTTGTCAGCGTGGTGGTAATTGGCGTGCGATCGCTTGGCTTATTACAAGGGTTAGAATTACAAGCCTTGGATGGATTAATCCGATTGCGCCCAACCGAAGCCGTAGACTCGCGCCTCTTGCTGGTGAAAATAACCGAAGCCGATATCAACCAATACCGCTATCCGTTATCCGATGACATTCTAGTCCAATTATTGCAGAAACTGGAATCAATGCAACCGCGAGTAATCGGCTTAGACATCTATCGAGATAACCCGATTCACTATCGCGATCGCACCATCACCTCATCCGTCGATTTACCCACCTATCTACGCCAAACCAATCAGGTGATTCATATTTGTAAAGTTAGCAGTGAAAGCGATCAAGGAACCGCCTCTTTCCCCGATATTCCCTGGCAAAATCTCGGCTTTAGTAATGTATTAGTAGACAGCCAAAACACCGAAACCGGACCACTACGCCGCCAGTTATTATATCAAAAAGTCCCTTCAATTTCACCCTGTCCCACCCCCTACGCCCTCAACGTTCAACTCGCCTTTCGCTATTTAGCCGCCGAGACAATTTTACCAAAATTTACCGCCAAAAACGGCAACTTACAGCTTAAGGATGTTATCTTTACCGATTTAAACCCCCGTGCGGGAGGATATCAACGCTATGATTTTAGAGGTCAACAAATCCTCCTCAACTACCGTGCGGCTCAACCCATCGCCCAATCCGTAACCTTAACCGAAGTTCTCCAAAATCAAATTAATCCCCAATGGGTCAAGAATCGAGTAATATTAATAGGCGTTACCGCCACCAGTATAAAAGATAGCTTCTCTACCCCCTACGGAGAAATGCGCGGCTTAGAAATTCAGGCGCATGGGGTGAGTCAGATACTCAGCGCGGTACTCGATCAACGTCCCTTAATTCAACCGGGGAATTTTTGGAGTGAAGTATTATGGATTTGCGGCTGTTCCTTCATCGGTGGAGTATTGGTTCAGTTAATCCCCAAACACCCCTACCAAATCCTCGCCTTATGTACAGCATTAGTTTTATTATCAGGACTCAGTTTAATTCTATTAATTCACGGCTATTGGATACCCCTAATCCCATCCGCGATCGCCTTAGTCTGTAGTAAAGGAACTTTAGCCCTTTATTCGTTCGTAGTAAGGGAACCTTAGCCCTTTATTATTCGCAGTTAATAGGACAAACAACCAATGACCAACCAACTATTCAACCTCGCCATCATACCCCTTCTAATCATCGCCCAGAAATCCCCCCTCGACGCCCTCATCTTCAACCAACCGCCACCCCCACCGGATAAAGACACACCCGGACAACAAGCGGATTCAGGAACCCGTGGACCCTGTGACGCACCGCCCTCCGATTCCGAAACCGATAAGCAATTAGTCGCCTTTATCCCCACCCTAGAAAAAACCCGGAACAGCTTACCAGAAACCCATGTTTGGGGATTAACCCAGAATCAACATCCGACATTTTGGTTTTATCTTCCCGCCACAGCAACATCAGCTCAAGTCGCCCAATTTAGCCTCGAAAATGAAACCAATTACCAATCCAACTTTCAATTCAATCTCCCCCAAACTCCCGGAATTATTAGCCTAACCCTTCCCACCAATGAACCCCCACTAGAACCCGGACAATGGTATTATTGGTCACTGAAACTCTATTGTCAGACTCAACCCTCAACACCTAACTTTTTTGTCGATGGCTGGATTCAACGGGTACAAAACGAGACCCCCTTTAACAGTGATACGCCCCAAAACAAAATAGTCATTTATGCTCAAAACGGTTTATGGTTTGACACCATCACCGAACTAGCCAACCTGCACCGCCAAACGCCCCAAGAAACCGAGACAGCCTGGGCAAATTTACTAGAATATATCGGTTGGGAATCCCTTACCGAAACCCCAATTCTACCCTGCTGCACCCTAGAAAAACAGTAGCTGTTCTACTCATCCCTTACCCAGACAACATCTCTAAAAAATTGCCTAACAACTACAACCCTCTCAGCGTACATCTGCGCCAACCTCTGCGTACCTCTGCGTTAAAAAAAACATAATCATGATATCAATAACTAGGAGAGTAAAATTTCAGGGAGTTAATGAGTATTGTCAGGTTCAAATGGGTAAGTAAATAATTTGGTCTTGATATTCGTCATCTAAAGCTCCTTCAGCAATAAGTATTAGTTCATTGATTGTTTCACCAATACCCATATCAGGGTTTAAGATAAAAATTCCTGGTACGTGGCGATCTTGACTGAGGTGGTCAGCTAAATGCACGGGCATTGAAGTACGATTATTAGTAACTAGAATAAAGTTATGCTCTTCACACCAAATTAGGATTTCTGGATCTAATGTGCTTTTCATCGGAGTAGATGGTTCTCCAACTGCCCGGATCACCAAACTTGGTTCTCGTCGTCGCAGTTGATTAATATAGATTGGATTCATATTTTCATCCATTAGATACTTGAGCATTATTTCTCTAATTTATTGCCTCGCTTTCCGCCTTTAATTGCATGAGTTTGCTCACGACAGGTGATGGATTACGTCGTTGCTCTTGCCGCATTTTTTGCCCCCACTCTAACCAATCTTCTATATAGTTACTAACTGTTTCTTGATTATGCAGATAATAAAGAATTGTGGCATAAACTTGTTCTAGGGAAAGAGTAGTATAAATTTTGGCAATTTCTTCTGGAGTACGAGCGCGATAAATGTACTCATACAAGATTGTCTCAATTCCGATCCGCGAACCTTTAAGCCTTATGTCATTGGGAGCGAGAATATTAAAATAGTCTTCGAGTTGCATATTGGGCTACCCGCTATTCAAAGTTAAAACGCAAAATGTAGTATTACTATACCATTTTATTCTCTTATAGCGCTACATGCTAGAGAATAGGCAATAGCCAATAGTTTGTGATCATAGGGCATGGCAATGCCATGAAGAGAGTCCGGTTCCCCTTCTCCCCACGGACCGGAGTTGGGGTTAGGGGATGAGGGGAAAAATATCGAGAAGTAGATAGACACAGCTTAAAATCTCGCCAGTATTGCTTTCACCTTAAGTTGACACGGGTGGATACTATCATGCCCTCATCTAGCGATAAATTCATCCTGGAAATAACGAGAGCCAATTTCCGATTAAAACAAAGGGTGCCCAATAATAGGGATGCCGATAATTGGCATTCTTTAAGAATTTCTTTTGCACCCATTGTATCGCTTCCGCTTTACTCATCGGTTCCGTGGAATTAGTTAACTGTTGATAAAGCAACTGAATAAAAGCAGTCGTTGATTGATCATTCACTTCCCATAACGTCGCAATCGTACTCCGCGCCCCAGCCCGAACCGCTATTCCCGCCAGCCCCAATGTCGCCCGATTATCTCCATTAGCGGTTTGACAAGCACTCAAAACTAACAGTTCAATCGGATCAGGTAAACTTTCCTCACGACTTTTGAGATAATGACTTAATTCATTCACCTGAATTCGTTTATCCCATGCCAAAATAAAAGTTTCATTGGGATTAGAACTAAATTGTCCGTGGGTGGCAAAATGAACAATAGAAAAGGGGCGAGCGTTGATTTGATTTTGCAGGGCTTGACTGGTAAATGCATCATTTAGTAGCGTTACATCTGACGGAATTTGTGATAGTTCGGCTTCAACATTGGCGAGGGATTGAAAGCTTTGATGAGGGGCAAAACCGGAGCGCACCTGAGAGAGTCCAAAAGCCAGCGTCTGCAAGGGGTACTGGGAGAGAGGTACAGGGGCGAGTAATTGGGGTTCTCGATTTAGCGCGATCGCATATTTTTCAACTAGATACTGGTTCCCATCCCAAAGCACTCCCATGGGAACGGTTTGTAAGGCACCATCAAGGACAAAAACGAGGGTGTTTATCCCACTCGCTTTAAGCTGGGGTTCAAAGGGAGCAATTAACCAATTATAGATCGGTTGAGAGGTATTTTGAATCGCTTTACTATAGCGAGAAGTCCGTTGGGGATTAGTGAGTTGAGTGCGAAGTTGATCAACTGTTTCTTCCACCTGACGGGGGGAAAGTTTGACACGATGGTGTTGTAAAGTTGGCTGGGTTTCGACTTCGCTCAACCCACCGACTTCGCTCAACCCACCGACTTCGCTCAACCCACCGACTTCGCTCAACCCACCGACTTCGCTCAACCCACCGACTTCGCTCAACCCACCGACTTCGCTCAACCCACCGACTTCGCTCAACCCACCGACTTCGCTCAACCCACCGACTTCGCTCAACCCACCGACTTCGCTCAACCCACCGACTTCGCTCAACCCACCGACTTCGCTCAACCCACCGACTTCGCTCAACCCACCCGCCAAAATTTCAGTGGGATTCGATTTAGAATGACTGGGATTAGGTGTAGAGACGTGCGATGGAACCTCTGTACTTTGTTGACAGTTGTCATCGGTAATATCGTTACATGACGATGGCTGAGGTAGTTTGAGAATCACCTCTAATCGATTATCTAAAAGAATGGTATAAATAACCGCCGTATTCGGGGCGTGTTCATCAACAATTTGGTCAATCAAAGCCGGATCTGATGACGCACAGGCTTCTTGTAAATAGTTCTCTAATTCCGCTAATTGCAGTTGGGCTAAAACCTCTCTGGCTTGGATTAAGTTTTGCGGGGATGGCGTTTCATCTCGCAAGAGTAAATCAATCAATTCCCGATAAATCGGCTCAATTTCATCGCGAAAGGAAAAGCGAACATCAGGATTAAGAGTGGCTAAATCTGGGCGAATCGTATTGAGTGTATTAACTGCCGCTTGATAGGCGGCGATCGCGCCCAATTCACCATCAATCTTTCCCTGGGCTTTCCGTAAGCGTCCCAGTTGCCATTGCCATTGATAAGCAATATCCCAAGCCTGAATCGATTGGCTAATTTGAATCGCTTGATTGGTTAAAGATTGAGCATTTTCTAGGTTTTGAGTCGATTCATAAAGTTTACCACTTATCCCGGTTGCATAAGCTTCGCTGCGCCGATCCTCTAAATCATGAGATTGTTGAATAATCTGTTGATTCTTATCAAAGGTTGTGGTTAATAAACCATCCAGATTTGTCCAAATGCTGTGACGGGAAATCGTGGGAACCTGTGCCGTATTTTGGTTAACCGTTTGCTGAATTTGTTTTAAAGTAACTAGAAGTTGAGAGAATTGAACTTGGCAATCAATAGTGGTGTGACTGGTGGGTAATTCGCTAATTTTGGCTGAAACTTCGATTAAATTAGGCAGTTGTGGTACAATTTTTTCCTGCCACCATGTCTGAGCATTTGACCCGTGACGCTGATGGAGTAACCAGTATTGGGTATTGAATAAAATACTGAGGTAGTTTAGCTGAGATTGCAGAGGAATTAGGGACGAATTTGATTGGGTTATTGCCTGTTGATAATAATCCTCAGCTTGAGTAACAGCATCCAGAACCGTTTGAATATTTTGTAGAGAGGGGCGAGTTCTTTCGTAGAGACTGCGCTGGTGATGATAAGTATCCTTTGCCCAGTTCCCCAACTGGAAATAAGCCTCAGCAATAGCTTGGGGATTCTCCAATTTTTGCGCCAGAGTCAAACTTTTGTCTAACAACTGTTTGGATTGCTCTAAATTGGTTAAATTCTCTAACTTAAAATACTGTTTTAATGGCGACCAATTGGGATCTGAATAATTAGAGTTACCCACAACTCGCACCAGTTCTCCCAAATTAGACCAAGCCGTGAACTTAAGCAAAGAGTCGGGTTGACTTTGCAGGTGTAATGTTGCCAGAGTTAAAGTTTTAAATGCCTCCCGTAACTGTCCTAGATTTTGCAACGCTTGAGCTTGGTTTATTAAGCTACCAATGCTTCCAATTTCATCGTCCCAGCGGATGTAAAGGCGATGTACCTTTTCCCAGGTTTTTAGGGCATCAGCAGGGTTTCCCAGAGAGAGTTGTAGATGTCCTTGATTATTCAGAACTTGAGCCAGAATCAGGCTTTTTTCCGGCGAATCTGGAAGAGATTGGAGTTGGTTGAAACTTTTCGCGATCGCGTCTTTCGCCTCTTGCCATTTCCCCAATTCTTGAAAAGCCAAAGCCAGATAACTTAAGACTCGCGCTTGTTGAAGTTTATCCCCTTGATCAGCCAATAGAGATACCGCATCCTGCCAAAGACTTACCGCCTCTGTAAATTGTCCATTTTGATAATACCCTTGACCTTGTTGAACTAAACCATTGACATCAACAATAGGACTTTGGCTAAGAATTCGCGGCGGTTCGGTACTAAGTGCCGATTGACCAATGAGATAAGGTTGACCCAAGCCAATCAACAGAGTAAAACAGACACCAATCAGCCCATACTTAAAGAATAAATTCATAATAGTCATTCAACCTTGTTCGTAATTGCGCTTGTAGTTGCGCTTTAGCGCCAGTTCATCGTCACGCTTTCCCCCCAATAGCGACAGAACAAGAAATAGCTTACAGCAGTTTGCTCTGCTATGCGGTACATTGTCGATCCCCCTAAATCCCCCGTGCAATAAAAGCGAAGCATCCTCTGGCTTCCCCCTTTTGAAGGGGGACGGGAGGGGGATCTGAAGGGGGACTTTGATCTACTTACTGTACTTTATTACAGCGCTTTGCGCTGTAAGCTGTAATGCATTTAAATTGGGTATTAGTAGTAAGTGAGTATTAGTAGTAAGTGAGTATTGGTCGAGAGTGAGTATTAGTCGAGAGTGAGTATTAGTCGAGAGTGGGTATTAGTAGTAAGTGGGTATTAGTAGTAAGTGGGTATTAGTCGAGAGTGAGTGTTAGTAGCGAGTGAGTGTTAGTCGAGAGTGAGTGTTAGTCGCAAGTGGGTATTAGTAGTAAGTGGGTATTAGTTGCAAGTGAGTGTTAGTAGCGAGTGAGTGTTAGTAGCGAGTGGGTATTAGTAGTATAGCAGTAGACACATCGATTAGGACTTTCGGCACCATTGTAGAGACGCGCCATGGCGCGTCTCTACATAAATGATGTGTCCTAACCGCTATGGCGGTTGCTATAAGTGGGTATTAGTAGTAAGTGGGTATTAGTAGTAAGTGGGTATTAGTAGCGAGCAAGATGCTCGCACTACAAGGATTGCGCCATTAATGATATTAAGGTTTAAATGCCGAACAGCTTACCACCAACAAATATAGAATGGCGATCGCAGAACTCCGCTCTCTACTGTACACATAATATGATAAAATCACAAAAGTATTCTTCTTGCCCAAAACTAAAATATTGTTGCACGGGAGAAGGGGGATCGGATGCTCTTGCTCCCCTCTCCCCGGCGTGGGAGAGGGGCTGGGGGTGAGGGGTTGAGCTTAAGTGTCGGTGCGCCCCTACGGAACAATCGCGTCATTTGGTGCAGGACAAATCGGAGTTTGCCAGGAACTATACAGCGTCGGATTCGGTACTTCCGCCACCAATTCCACCTCTCCATTTTCCTTAATAATCCATCCTTGCGCTTCAATAATCTGAGTTGATTTTCTCTCCGGCTGCGGATTATTTCCCCCTGAATTGGTACGATTTTCCGTCGAACTTATCGGATCACGGAAATCAACCCAACCCTGATTATAACCACCATTATTTATTGGATTGGGCGGTAAACCCCCGCGCCCGGAAATAATAAATTCACTGCTTCCACGCCGTTGACCGACTTGACATCGTGCTTCAATTGGGTCTACAGGTTGTAACTGAGGTAACGGTTCAAGTTGAGGTTGAGTTTCCGTATTAACCTCTACCGTTCCATCAATTCCCAATTCAGAACTCGCCGTAAAATCACTCTCTGGAGTACGGCGGTCTTCAAATTGGCGAAACCCTTCAATCAGTAAAGCCGTCGCTGAAATATTACCACCTTGACCCGAAAATGCATTAGCCACAACATCACTATTTTCCGAGAGAATTGCCAAAACAATTCCCCCAGCATTAATTGTAATATTGCCCCCATTCGCCGTACCAAACGCTTCCGCCGCAATTTCACTATTGAAGCGCATAATAATAGAATCGGTCACATCTAAACGAATATTCCCCCCTTCACTAGCAGTTGTTGTTGCCCGTAGGCGTCCTTGATTCGTTAAAAAGATAGAATCCGCCGTAATCTCCAAATCCCCCGACGTGCCAGAACCTCTCCCACTCACGGTTAATTGTCCGCCATTTTCCACAGTTAAGCGACCCGTATTCAGCGTGATTCCTCTCGCATTCGCCAAACTTCGAGACTCAAAAAATAAGCCACTTCCTGAACCGTTAACGTCTACGGATTCTGAGGCGTTCACCTCTATAATTCCACCCTGTCCAGAATCAAAGGTTGTGGCGGATACTTGTCCACCGCCTTGAATAACTAACCGTTCTGTGTCAATCTTCAATTCTCCTGCATTACCGGAACCCGACGAATCAAAGACTAAAAGGCTAGGGGTTTGACCATTCGGTGATGTACCAATAACTTCTACAGATTCAGACGCATTTACGGTTAATTTTCCCGCTTCCCCACTATTCGCCGTTGTCGCTGAAACCAATCCGCCATCTTTAACAATTAATCGACTCGTATCAATCGTTAATTCTCCTGCATTTCCCCCGATTTCTGAGGCTAAAGAATCAAACAATAAACGACTAGGAGTGGTTCCATCAGGGGCTGTACCCATAACTTCTACCGATTCAGACGCATTCACGGCTAATTTTCCCGCTTCCCCAGTATTCGCCGTTGTCGCGGAAACCAATCCGCCATCTTGGACAATTAACCGACTTGTATCAATGGTTAATTCTCCCGCATTTCCTCCGGTTTCAGCAGCCGACGAATCAAATAATAAGCTACTAGCCGTTTGACCATCAGCCGATGTACCAATAACCTCAACAGAATCAGTCGCCGTTACATTCAGTTTCCCAGCTTCACCAGTGCTAGAGGTATCTGCAGAAACTCTCGCCCCATCTCGAACTACTAATTGATTCGTATTAATATCTAATGTGCCAGCATCACCTGGCCCCGAAGTGCGAGCTGAAACTAATCCGCTATCCCGCACGATTAATTGGTTTGTATTAATCAAAAAATTGCCAGCATCACCCGCATCATCAGCATTCAAAGTAGTTGTAGCAATAACCTCTGCCTTAATGACTTCCATAGACTCAGACGCATTTATTTCCAAATCTCCAGCATTCCCTGAACCCGAAGTGCGAGCTGAAACTAATCCGCCATCCCGAACGATTAATTGATTGGTATTAATCAAAAAATTGCCAGCATCCCCTGGACCAAAAGTGCGAGCTGAAACTAATCCGTCATCCCGAACGATTAATTGATTGGTATTAATCAAAAAATTGCCAGCATCACCCGCATTCTCAGCATTCAAAGTAGTTGTAGCACGAACCTGTGCATTAATGACTTGCATAGACTCAGACGCATTTATTTCCAAATCTCCAGCATTCCCGGTACTATCCGTACTGCTTGCGACTGATGCGTCATCCCGAACAATAAATCGTCCTGTATTAACCGTCAGATTGCCCGCATCTCCAGAACTAAGAGCAAACGTATATAAACCGCCTGATCTTCCATTAGGTCTTGTGCCACTTAATTCTACTAAATCAGAGGCATTTACTGTTATATTTCCACCCGCACCACTACTGGTTTTCTCAGCCGCCGCAGCAATCTGCGCCCCATCCCGGATAATCAATCGCCCCGTTTCAACAAAAATATCTCCGCCATCGCCCTCAAGCACACTCGTACTAAATAAACCACTGGTTAAAAGTACACCATCATCTATGTTTGGAGTACCAATCAATTCGATAAAATCAGAAGCATTTACCCTCAACGTACCCGGTTGCGCTGAACCGCACCCGTTCAATGTTCCTGTACCACAAGTAATCGTTGATAGTATCCCACCATCTCGCAGAATCAACTGTCTAGTATTTATGGTCAAATTGCCAGCATCACCATCTCCCAAAGTCCTCGCTTGCAAACTGGTATTTATCGGCTGATTGCTACCTGGAGGTATACCTACACCAATTAATTCTACAGATTCGCTGGCATTAATTGTCAAATTACCGCCTTGACCTGAATCCTCTCTCTCTCTTTGAGTAACCGTAAATATTCTAGCTCCATCCACGAGGGACAGCGACCTAGTATTAATCTCAATATCACCGCCCTTGCCTTGACCTAGAGTTGCGCTACGAATTGAACTATTTACACTAGGGAGAACGATTTCTTCTTGAGCCGTCACAGTAATATTGCCGCCGACACCAAACCCTAAGCCAAAATTAGGTCGAACCGAAGAATCAACATTGTCTGTAAAGGTAATATTTTGGTCAGAAATAATCCTAATTTCACCGCCATTTCCGGAAACGCTGCTGGTATCAATCTGACCGACCTCTATATTGCCTCTAGAGTCAATAAAAACGGAGCCACTGTTACCCAAAAAACCGCCATTAACATCATCCGTAAAAATTCCTGGTATAGTAATAACTCCCCCCGACAAGGAAAGATTGGGGCGATACTGATTGGTTAAAAGCACTAATCCATCCGCCGCCTGAATATCGATCAAACCAGCAATTCTGATATCCGCACTCGTTCCTGTACCTACAGCGTCAATCGTCGGCGGTGAATCGAAGTCGCCAAAGGGATTAAAATTATCAAGTGGTGCTGCATCAGGTGTGCCAAAATCAGTCGTACCCGCACGGATATCTAAAGTGGGTCTTATCGAGCCATTAATCGTGATTTCTGTCCCATCCGATAAGACGATAATATCCCCATTAATCGCATCAGCATTTGCCTCGACACCTTCTATGGCAACATCCCCGGAAATGGTGACACTCCCCCCAGCCAAAATATGTAAAGAGGGACCTGTATAATTATTGAAACTCACATCTCCCCTAGCCCGAATCACTGGATCATAAGGACTTGACAAATTCCCTAAACTACTATCTAATTGCTCAATCTGAAAATTTCCACCACTCCAGAAGTGAGCATCCGCACTCACCGTATTACTAGAACGCAGCACCATATCCCCACCGGAAAAGAATCCACTATCGGGATGATTCAAGGCAAAAACATCAACCGCTTGATTCCCCTGCACCAACAGTTGACCCATCGCTGAAGCAATAAACGGACTCGCCACACTATCGCGCACCTTCAGCGTATCCGTCGCCAATAGGGTCAAATTCCCCCCAGCTTGTACCTGATTCTCTAGGTCAAGATTTCGACCCGCCAGAATCAAATCCCCTCCTACCGCTAAACGACCAGAACTTGCGATCGCGCTTTGATAATTTGACCCATATTGCAATCCCGGTGTCAGGTTAATCGTCAGTAATGGCGGCGCTTGAGGATTCGTTGCACTAAACTCCGTCCCATTCTCAAACACCCACTCCTGTGCGGTAGACGCCACAAACGCCCCCTGAACATCCAACTGAGCATTTTCGCCAAACACAATCCCATTGGGATTAATCAGAAACAAATTTGCCCCACCATTAACCCCCAGAGTTCCCAAAATATCCGAAATATCCGTACCTGTAACCCGGCTGAGAATAGTATCAATTCCCGTCGGATTAGCGAAATAAACCCGTTGTCCCTCGCCGACATTAAACTCCGAGAAACTGTGGAACAGATTCGCACCTCGAATCGCCCCCCCATCAATCTGATCCGCAGAGAATCCCTGAATCATCACATCTGGTGTCACCACAGACTGTTCCACTCCTAGAGTAGAATCCGGGATAACTTGGGCAACGGTAGGAGTTGTCCAATGGGATAGAACCCACGCGATCGCCACTCCTGATGTGACACAAATTCCCCGACGTGATTGACTTTGCCTGCATCTGACCATGACACCCTGTCTCAGACTCCGTATTTCTACTGATAGTAAAATTAAGCCAGATGGAGAAATGCGATCGCTACCGTAGAATTACGGAAATTTGGCGCTTATGACAGGCTTCAACCCGTCAATATCTGATCATCACTTACCGCGAACACTGGGTTCACAGAACCTGATTCGTAAATTATTTGTAACACAAACGACAGCCTTTAATCATCGAAACGTAAACTTCTATATCATTTACTTGTGCTTTCCCGCAAAGGTGATTACATTAGAAATTGAAGCCTAAAGGCTTACTAATGACAGAAGTTGAACTGACAAAATCAAATTAGGAGGTATAAAACCGACTGATAAATTTCATTTCTATTTCCTCATTGACAAGTAACAGCAACACTCAACAAATTGCTGAGATTTCCTAAAATTGTAAACTAGGGAGATTAAGCACTCAAAACTAAATTTTTAGTGCCACTCCAGATAGAATTAACTTAAACAGGAAATCATTCAAGCAAGCTAGTTTTGAGAGTTGCTGTTACTTTATCGTTTGTCATTCGTCATTCGTCATTCGTCATTCGTCATTCGTCATTCGTCATTCGTCATTCGTCATTCGTCGTACTCGCTTCTCTTCACGCTAGCGCAGTTTTCAACGCAGACTTAATAAATTATAGAACCCTTCTTTTTTGGACTTTGGACAAAACGCGATCGCTTAACCCAGTTGGATGTGCAGTTGGCACATATTCTATTTTTTCCACAAGTCTCTTAAATAACGGAAAATCGATCATGATTTATTTGGACTCGGCATTAGTCAGTGAAGCGAAAACTGTAGAAAATTGGGGATGGGTCAAGGGAATCACCACAAATCCGACACTGCTTGCCAAAAGTGATTTACCACCAGAAACAGCCTTAAAACAACTCGCGGCAATTAGTCCAGGAGAACTGTATTATCAACTCATGGCAACCGACTTTCAGGGGATGGTAACAGAAGGACGAAAAGCCTTTGACATAATTGGGGATAAAACAGTGCTGAAAGTTCCGGCTACAGCCGTAGGATTTCAGGTTGTCGCCCATCTATCTCCAGAGATTCCCTGTTCAGTCACTGCCATTTATAGCGCCGCCCAAGCCGCCGTTGCAACAGAAGCGGGAGCCAAATATGCGATCGCCTACGTGAATCGCGCCACTCGTTTACTAGGGGATGGTTTGGCTTTGGTGCAAGAAATGGCAACTATCCTCAAAGATAGTTCCACGGAAATTCTAGCCGCAAGTCTCAAATCACCAGCAGAAGCGGCGGGGGCTTTAATCGCTGGGGCGGACCATCTGACGCTACCGCTAGAGATGTTGGATGCGATGACAACTCACAATTTATCCGAGCAAACCATTGATGAATTTGCCCAAAAAGGGCGAGGATTGGTGTAGCTGGGGGAGCTGAGGGAGATGGGCGAGATGAGGGAGATGAGGGAGATGGGGAAGCAGAGACGTTCCGATGAAACATCTTTTGTAGGGGCGGGTTTTACCACTAACGTTTCGTGTTCATCCTGATATAACTAAACCCGCCCCGACCTAACTGCGCTTTGCTGTACGAATGGATAACGGCATGAGTTTGTCGTACCAAGTTGCCTCTCAAAGCGTTAATCTGACACGTCGGAACACAACTTGGTCTTAGGAATCGTTATTTTACCGTTCGGTATTCTTGCTGAAGGATGTTCGCTTGTCAACTTCAGGTATTTCAGGTGTTTCTGGCTTAACGTCAACCTGAGTCACTTCTGTTTCTGCGACGTTTTTTCCCACAGCAGTGACAGGTTTTGCCGCGACTACCGCCGTTGGGTCGGGTTCCACAATAATACGTTCTTGTTTTTCCACTACCTTACCATCTTGATTCTTCTGATTCGATGGCTTTGCTTTCTCTGCCTTGTCTTGAACGTTATCGGCTGCACCCATCGCCGCATTTTTGGCTTGGTCGGCTTTACTCTGGAGTGAGGGTTTAGCCTTTTCAGCCGCATCTTGAATCTTGTCGGCTGTCTTCACCGCAGCACTTTTGGTTTTGTCGGCTTGACTTTCAATAGCTGGCTTAGCCTTTTCAGCCGCATCTTGAATCTTGTCGGCTGTCTTCACCGCAGCACTTTTCGCTTGATTAGCGGCATTTTCAATCGCTGGCTTGGCTTGTTCAGCCGCACCTTGCACTTTGTTGGCTGCCTGTTCCGCAGCACCTTTAAGTTTATCTGGTGCATCTTCCGGGGTAGCCTTAGCCGTCAAACCACCCGCTACAGCGCCTGTAACAGCACCCACAACGGCGCCTCGTTTGCCAGCCACTTGACTACCAACTACAGCACCAACGGCTGCGCCAACTACCCCAGCGCCAACTACACCCTTGCCTTGATTATCTTGATTGTCTTTATTGGACGAAGATTCATCGGGTTGATTGACAGTGGGTTCAATCGGTTGATTATTGTTATCCAAAAATTGCTTATTACTATCCATGTAAAGTTATCCTCCTTTATCGATATTGAATACTGAATGTTCCCTCTTCGGGTTTAAGGCTCTCTTGTATCTTTCTTCAAGTTACCAATCCGCCGTTATCGCTGACGCCAAGCTAAAGGAGGATATTACGCTATCTGGAGTCAGTCGATAGATACATTTCAGGAGGGAACAGGGAATAGGTGAGAAAATTAGCGCTTCCAGAGTTTGAGGGGTTGCAGGATTTTGGCAATCCAACGGACGGTTCCGGGTTCGGTTAAAATTCCCTGAGTGGGACTGAATAGAAATGCCAGAATAAAGAAAATAAAGACAACCATGACGATCGCAGGTCCCGATGGCAAGTCCAGGTGATAGCTTAAATACATCCCCGTGACACCCGCCATTACACCAATTATTGCCCCTAATCCCATCATCTGATGCAATTCTTTGACTAAAAGATAGGCAGTAATGGCAGGACCAACGAGAAGGGAGATAACCAGTAGCACGCCCACAGTTTGCATACTGGCGACAATCGTTAAGGTAATGGCGCAGACGAAGCCGAAATACATGGTGGTGACGGGTAAACCACTGGCTTGAGCGCCGAGGGGGTCAAAGGTGTAGAAAAGGAGTTCTTTGTAAAACAGTTTGGTTAACAGTAAAACGATGACGGTAATGATTAGCGTATGCCAGACATCGCTGGTTCTGACGCCTAAAATGTCACCAAATAGAATAGAACTAAGGTCAAATTGGTTCGTTTCTAAGAGAGTAATTAGGATGACTCCCAAGCCTAAAAAGCTGGTTAAGGTTAACGCCATGGCTGCATCTACCTTAACTCGCGATCGCTGATGAATACCAGCCACCACTAAAGCACTCAATGTCCCGGCTACAAACGCTCCCAGAGACAGGAATTGTTCCCCCACAAAAAAGGCGATTGATAGTCCAGGTAAAACAGCATGGGCGATCACATGAGCGATCATGATCATCTGTTGCACAATCAAATAACTCCCCACAACCGCCCCTAAAATTCCCAGCAGCAACGCAATCGCTATGGCGTCACGCATATATCCCCACTGCAGCGGTTCAATTAACCAATCCCACATCCTATCCACCTCACTTATTCTTAATTTATTATTTACTATTAATATTTCATTAAAATCTGTATTATGCTACCTTTAGCCTTGCCGTATGTCAATTTTGGCTGATTGTTAAGTAGGTGGACACGATTAAAGTTAACTGTTGAGATTAGACGACAACCAGGCTCATGAGTTTCCCATAAGCTTTTTTGAGATTTTCAGTTGTCAATACTTCTGACTTTGACCCCACAGCAATTAACTCTTTATTTAAAAGTAATACTTGATCATACTGCTCTAGAGTTTCCCCCAAATCATGACTAATAACCAATACCATTTTATTTTTAAACTTTAAGTCTTGAAAAATTTCAAAAATAATCTCTTCTGTCTTTTGATCAATCCCCGCAAACGGCTCATCAAAAAAAAACAACTCCGCCTGTTGCGCCAGCGCCCTTGCTAAAAATACTCGTTGTTGTTGTCCTCCCGAAAGTTCACCAATTTGACGATGGCGATACTCAAACAAGCCCACCCGTTCTAATGCATCCTGAACAATCTCCTGGGATTGACGAGACGGATGTTTAAACCAACCCGTGTGGATAGTGCGCCCCATCATCACGACATTCCAGACTGTAACCGGATAATTCCAGTCAATTTGGGTGCGCTGCGGTACATAGGCGACTCGTTTGCGCTGACTTTTTAGGGGTTTGTCGTGAAAGGTTGCTTCTCCTCTGGTGAGGGGAATGAGTCCCAGAATCGCCTTAATAATCGTACTTTTCCCAGCACCGTTGGGTCCCAATAGCACCGTTAACTGTCCCGGTTGGATGGAAAACGAAACACCGGAGATTGCCCAGGTATTTCGGTAGTTGACCGCCAAATCATGAACTTCGAGCATTACAACCTGTCTGTGAGAATGACTACCATTAACAAATTCTGCTTTCAGCTTATCGGATAATGATTCCCCCGATATCACATCAAGCGCCTTGGGTAAGGATAGGGAAGCTGGGGAAGCTGGGGGAGCTGGGGAGGCTGGGGGAGAGGAAACTGTCGCCATTGGGGTCAACTCTAATATTAGAATGATTATCATTATAATAATCTCTCGGTTAAAGGAGCTTGACTATGCTAAAGTATCTATCGAGCCAAACCCTGAACGGTTGGAATAGTACGGTGTTGGCATTAGCGATCGCACTGACAGGGTGTGTTCAAACCAACCAGACAACGGTTTCGCCAACAGAGAATGGGACATCAGGTAAGAAACCCAGTGTAGTGGTGTCTCATCGCGTCCTTTGCGATTTAACTGAAGAAATTGCCCAAGACACCATTCAACTCAACTGTTTATTAGATCCGAACCAAGATCCTCACACCTACCGATCAACCCCATCCCATCGGAAAGCCGTTGAAACCGCACAACTGATCCTTTATGGTGGCTATGATGGAGAACCAGGCGTTGAGGGATTAATTGAAGCCAGCAATACATCAGCCCCTATCGTTGCTGTATTTGAGGAAGCTGTCCCCAATCCCCTGGAGGGAGAAGCACATCACCATAACCATAATGGAGATCATCATGATCACGGGGAAAAGGAACAGGTTGAACACTCAGATCATGAAGAAAACCATGCCGCAGATAAGGGGGAAAACGTTCCCGATCCCCATGTTTGGCATGATGTGCAAAATAGCATAGCGATGGTCGATGTGATTCGGAACCAACTGACAGAGATTAATCCCGATCAGGCTGACCTTTATGCAGAAAATGCCCAACAGTTAACCAGCCAACTCGACCAGTTAGATACCTGGGTCAATGCCCAAGTGGAAACAATTCCCCCAGGAAAACGTAAAATTGTCACCACTCATGACGCCTTGGCGTATTACGTCAACGCTTATGGATTTGAGGCGGCGGAATCGTTGCAAGGACTCAGTACCGAAGAAACCCCCTCAGCCGCACGGGTCAAGGAATTGGTAGGAACCATTGAACAAGCCAAGGTTCCCACGATTTTTGTGGAAACCACAACCAATTCCACCGCCATTGAGACTGTGGCTCGGGAAGCGAATGTCAAGGTTTCTGAACAAAAACTGTTTGTTGGCAGTCTAGGTGCAGCAAATAGTGACACAGGAACCTATATCGGAATGATGACACACAATACCTGCGCGATCGCGAAAGGTTTGGGCGGAACCTGTACTCCGTTGAACGCACCACAGCTAAATTAAAAATTCTGATTACAGTAGGAGTCGGGGCAACCCTAGTTCAAAATAGCTATCCTCTGATATCGGGAAAAACTTGATAAACATTGAGTGACTGTTTGCGTCCTCTAAGTTGCACCAGCCCAATGAATTGAATCAGAAAATAGTCTTTAATATAGTGGTAAGTTTCTTCATTGATTAAAATCCGACAAATCCCGCCATCAATTGATTTGTCATAACTCTCCAATCGAGCCGCAATATTGACACTATCACCAATGGTTGTATAATTTAGCCGTTGCTGAGACCCTAAACTCCCAGCTACAACTGTCCCTGTAGCAATTCCAACTCTCATCGCCGCCGTGGGAAGCCCTTGGATTTTCCATTGTTGGTTGAGTTGTTCAAGTTTTGCAGCCATGTTCAATGCACAACGAACCGCTGCGATCGCATCTTGGGCAATTGCTTCGGGTGTGGTGCTGGGAATGGGAACGCCAAACACCGCCATCACCGCATCGCCAATAAATTTATCTAGGACGCCATCATGGTCTAGTACACTTTGAGACATGGCTTTCATATAATCGTTCAGCCAAACCATCAGGACTTCAGGGTTAGTCCGTTCGGTAATTCCGGTAAAGCCTTTAATATCTGTAAATAGAACCGTTGCGGTTAGTTGTTGTCCGGTAATCTGTCCTTCTTTGAGGAGTTGATGGCGATCGCGCCAAACCGCTTGGGCGAGTTTAGGAGTCACATGTTGTCCTAAGAGATTCATCACCGCTTGTCTGTCTTCCCGTTCAATGCAGGCGAGATAAGCTGTAATCGCTATTTCTGACCCAATTAGGGCAAGTAATGGGGGAATGAGGGGAATCCACCATCCTTGCAAAAAAGCCAGGTATGAACCGCCTACGAGAACCGTACTCAATAGCAGAATACTAACTGCTAGATAGCGCATTCGTAGGAATGTCCAGCTAGAAATAGCACCTACACTAGACCAAAAGACGATCCACATCCTTTCTACGGGTTCAGACCAAACCTTGATCGGGGAACGCCCATCTAATGCTGCACTCAAGAGTTGACTGGTAATCTGGGCATGGATGTCTACACCGTACTCCGCCGTGACGTAACTATTACTGTAAGGTGTGAAGAAAATATCCTTAAGACTGGCGGCTTTGACCCCAATTAAAACAATGCGATCGCGCATCAAATTGGCGGGTATTTTATTCTCTAGAACCTCTGTCAGTGATACGGTTGGAAATGGGTTGCAGCGTTGGGAGTGCTGTTGGCATTGAGGACGACGATAGTTTAATAGAATCTGATACCCTCCTGTATCGGCGTTAATGTAACCGCCATCATTGGGTTGCATGGGAACAAATACAGCTTTCCCTAAACTCACTTTGCCTAGCGCTGGGTTAATGGGTTGCAAAGTAATCCCTTTATTTTCTAAATACATCAACGCTAATCGAACGGGCAGACTGTATAGTTCTTGACTTGATGTACCCGTTTGATTATTGTCCTGTCTAATCGATAGCAAAGCCCGACGCACCCGACCATCGTCATCTAATAAAACATCAATCGCACCCACCTGATTGCGTTCTTTTAATATTGGTGGTGCATTAACCGTTGTACCATATTTATCCCCTAGAACTTTCTGGACACCCATTAAATTTGGTGTCGAAGTAAACACCTGAACCAAGTCTTGATGACCCGGTTCCACTGGTAAATCTCGATAAATATCTAAACCAATGGCGCTAGGCTGTTGGGCTTTGATATTGCGGAGTAATTGGGCTAATGTGGCATCCGATAATGTCCATTGCTTTAAAGTTTGAATATCTGGTTCATCAATCGCAACAATAACAATACGCTGATCCAGGGTTTCCCCAGGACGCCAGCGCAAAAATTGGTCATAGGCTGTCCATTCCCATAACTGTAACCCTCCCATTGAACGCAATGTCAAGACTAATCCAGTGATGGTTGGGACTGTAATTAATACTCCACGCCATTGCCAAAGAAGCTGTCTCAGATTTTTGAACATTTTTGAGTTATTGGTGCTTGATCCGGCTTGTGTATTCCCAATAACTGATATCGGTTAGGTATTCCTAGAAACCGGGTTTTTGTGAGGATGACAACGCCAATCAACCTTTCACCCAAAGAAACCCGGTTTCTTGACCGATGTTCTAACCATGTCCACCGACTTATCAATCCTCTACAGTACAGCAAGCAATTAACGGTTTGGGTGCGATGTCATTCAGTCCCACGGTTGTTGACTGTAATAATTTGTTCCAAGTCAATGTGAGTTCCGGATAATTCGGTTGAGAACGTCGCAACTCAGCCAGGATTTTCATCATGTCATACCAAATCCCTAGTTCCCCATAGAGGGCAACCTGTTCTAGTGGTGTCGCTGTTTCTAATTGTTGAATTTGCTCTGGCTGTAGTTCAATTAATTGAATCTGTTCTTGTGCAAAAACATCTTCCGTTCGCGATTGGCGATCGCAAATGATCGCCACTTTCCAGGTATAGGTTTTGTTGGGTTCTAGAGGCGGGGCTTCGGGGGGTAGTTGGAAGCTAATAATTCCTGCGGTTTGTTTCAGCGGAAATGTGGTTTGATAACTATACTCTTCATCTTGATCCACCAGTGTAAATTCCGCTTCCTCAGCCTGGGTTGGTGGTAGGTAGATTAAGAATGTCGGATACTCAAGAGATGTTAATCGGGGGCGATTTGGGCTAATACTGGGTGTGAGTAGTGTCAGTCT